>SKGY01000131.1 GCA_007117235.1 Balneolaceae bacterium | reverse complement strand
TACTCATTTTCTGCATCAGTGAAAGCACCTCCGTCAAAGTCTCCGTCATTTTGAGATATATTTATGAAAGGTGAGATTGTAAAATTGTTGGCTAACTGAAGGTCAATCTTTCCATAAAAAGCATCCATATTATATCCGTCGTCACCAAATGTGCCCGAGTTATTTTGATCTTCAGCCGCACTGAATCCATCTGACGATTCCCGGTTGTAATTCAGGGAGTAACTGACCCTCTCTCCTGCCGAACCGCTAATGCCAATATTGCCATTGAAGGTGTTGTAGGAACCGTAAGAAATCTGTCCTGATCCGCTTATTGGCTGTTCATCGACACTGCGTGTGATCAGATTCACCACTCCTGCAATTGCATCTGTACCATAAAGCGTTGACTGACTCCCTTTAATAACCTCGATCCGTTCAAGGTTATTTGTGGGAAGAAGCCTGAGGTCAAAAAGTCCGCCCACACCCGATGGATCGTTGATTGGCAGGCCATCAACAAGAATTAATGTGTTCTGAGCGGCTGCGCCCTGCATGTACAATATTCTTCCGTTTGATGGAGCTCCGTATGAATCGTTGACTCTTATTCCGCTCTGCTGATTTAAAATCTGCGAAAGATCCCTGCCCGCGTTGCGCTCAATCTCCTGTCGGTCAATGATGATAACCGGCTTGGTGGTTTCTCGCTGTGAAAGTGGAATCTTGGATGCGGTGATCACAATCCGATCAAGTTCAAGCGAGTCGCTAACCACCTGTTGTGTTGTTTGTGCTTCTGATACTGATGTATAAAGAAGCAGACTGATAATTGTTAGTAGTAATTTGCTCATGGTATTTTTTCTGTTTTGAGACTGCTCAGCAGAGGGTGTTTAGCTATTTACACGTCATCCTGTCCCGAAAGGTCGGGATCAGGATCTCCTGTCTTTATCAGTGTTGGGAGATTCTGAACTAAATTCAGAATGACTGTTGCACCTACACCCTTTGCTGAGCAGTCTCGTTGTTTTTAGTTAACCGATGAGCTTTCGTGTTTGAAAAAAGATGGGTGATATAGGAGATGCACTAGTGAAACAAGACACCTTATCTACATTCCCGGCCTTTCCTCCGAAAGCCTGAATTATTTGCAGATAGGCAGGTCTTCTGACTTACTCAGCTTTAGCAGCCTTCCCATCCAGTTAATCTTGGGACAGTGGCAAAGAGTTGCTAAAGGTTTCTGTTGAGCTTACAGCTACGGGGATAGTCCCGGATTTTCACCGGATTCCCTTTTCATTCCTGGCTTGAATCATCAAATGATACAATCAGGAAACCTAATGCAGCACAATGGTAAGTTTAAATCAATTGGTTGTCAACCATAAAACTGAGTTAACATTGATTGGATATCTTGGCCCTGATGAATTCATCATTTGAATCTAGAAAAAGAATCTCCCCAATCCTTATTTAGTAACACTTGTCCACTCAAAATATCTTTTAATCACTAAGATTATTCATTACCGTAAATCTTATTACTTTCTGAACAGAACCTCATCACGACAACTCAATCAACTATATGGTTACTTCATATCTGCAGACTGTTGAAAAAAAAATGAGCATCTTCCCCATAGATCGTCATCAGGATCTGATCGATCAACTGGCTCAATTCATTGTAGAAGAGAGCAAATCGGGTGAACCTGTTCAGCTCAATTTCATTTGTACACACAACTCACGACGCAGTCAGTTTGCGCAGGCATGGTGTACACTCGCTCAGGCTTACCTCGAATTGAACGTCGCCGAAGCATACTCAGGTGGAACGGAAGTAACCGCTTGTAATGAGCGAACGATAGCCGCTTTGAAACGTGCGGGATGTACCATTAAGAAAGATGGTGAAGAGAATCCGGTTTATACCGTCAGTGATGAAGAGCTTAAGAGTGAATTCAAACTCTGGTCAAAAGTGTTTGATGATGAAGCCAATCCCAAAGGTCGTTTTGCAGCAATCATGACATGCGATCACGCCGATCAAAATTGTCCGTTAATTCCCGGTGCTGCTATTCGGGTGCCACTCACCTACACCGATCCCAAATATGCTGATGACTCCGATAATGAGGCCTCAGCTTACGACATGACCTGCAATATCATCGCTACAGACATGCTGCGGCTCTTTAAAAAAGTGAAAGAGTTGATGTAGCTGTTCTTAGTTCATCAACTGTTCTCACAAAAGTCTTACATTGATTGTTGAAATATGAAAATCAAACAATTGGTTTCTATCTATGTCTGATTCACAATCACCACTTGAAGAAAGAGCTGAGCTTAATCTGCAGTTTGAAAAACGGGGAGGGTTATTACCGGTAGCTGTTCAGGAATCGTCATCAGGACGTCTTCTTATGATTGCATCCGTAAACCGTGAAGCTCTCGAATATTCCCTAAAAAACAGACAAGCCGCCTTCTGGAGTACCAGTAGAAATGAACTTTGGGTAAAGGGACTAACATCCGGTAATACACTTATTCTCGACAAAATATTTGTTGACTGTGATCAGGATGCACTTGTTTACAAAGTAACTCTCGAAGGCAGCGGCGTATGTCACACAAAAGATGAAAATGGCACTCACAGAAAAGCGTGTTTCTACCGATCACTAAATTTCGACTCAAAAAAACTGGAGTTTATCGATGAATGAACAGTCAAAAAATGTCTTTGGTGAGCCGATTACTATTTGCAGTGACGATCCCGTAACAGGTTTTTATCGTAACGGTTGCTGCGATTCATTCAAGGATGATGGCGGCCGCCATATGGTCTGTGCAGTAATGACAGATGAGTTTCTTGGGTTTTCTAAAATGGTTGGAAATGATCTCTCAACCCCACTTCCTCAATATAACTTCCCCGGGTTAAAAGCCGGTGACCGTTGGTGTCTCTGCGTTCTCCGCTGGAAAGAGGCCTACGATGCCGGCATGGCCCCAAATGTCGTCCTCGAAGCCACCAACGAAAAAGCCCTCGACTTTGTAACCATGCAGCAACTTCTGGAACTGGCTCACAAAGAGAATGTGAAGTGAGTTGTAAGATAGAAGACGGTCTAAAAGTCCCCTCTAGAGAGGGGATTTAGGGGTGTGTTCATCCGCTATAAGCTAATCTCCACGAATCTTATATCCAATTACCCTCCGCCTGTAGACAGAAGGACACTAAGAAAAAAAACTCCCCTCCTTTCCAATGAGGGGCCGGGCCTGCCTGCTCGAAGCCGCTACGGCAAAGGCAGGGGTGGTTCAGTATTTCGCTAAAAATGAAAGTGCGTTTGGAATCCCGTCATCCCCCATTGCCCCCTTCAAAGGGGGACACGCCTCAAGCTCTATTTTGGGACTTTATATTTCCCAC
>SKGY01000092.1 GCA_007117235.1 Balneolaceae bacterium | reverse complement strand
GACTGCTCTTGGCGCCATGATTGTTGGTGCTATAGCCTATTGGCTTTTTAAGCCAAACAAAGAACTGAGAATGAGAGAAGCTTTCTTAATTGTCACTCTTACCTGGTTTATAGGCTCACTTGTAGGTGCCCTTCCATTTACACTTTCCGGTACATTGGAATCTTACACAGATGCCGTATTTGAAACCATGAGTGGGTTAAGCACAACCGGAGCAACCATTTTGGGAGGTTTAACGGCTGAAGGAATTCAAAACCCTGCCATAGAAGATATCGACAAAAGTCTGCTTTTCTGGCGCTCTCTCGCTCATTGGCTTGGTGGTATGGGTATTATTGTTCTAACCCTGGCACTTTTACCGTTGCTGGGCATTGGCGGCATGCAGCTGTTTAAAGCTGAATATTCAGGGTCTACATCTGATAAACTTACACCCAGAATTCGAGAAACTGCTTTTCTATTATGGTCTGTATACATGGGCATGACCGCAGTTCAATTCCTTTTACTCTGGATTCACCCATCCATGGATTGGTTTGAAGCCATAAACCACGCTTTTTCAACGCTTGCAACAGGTGGATTTTCAACCAAAAACGGATCAGTTGCTACATTTGACTCAGTGTATATTGACGTCATAATTACAATTTTTATGTTTTTGGCTGGTATAAACTTTGCAATGCACTTCAGATTATTCTCCGGTGATTTCAAAAGTTTTTTTTCGAATCGTGAAATCCGGTTTTACTCCTTGTTAACTGTTGTTTTTATAATTGGTATTTCAGGTGGTTTATGGGCATTAGACAACTATTCAATTGGAGAGGCTTTACGCTACGGGTCGTTCCAGGTTATTGCCATTTTAACCACTACCGGGTTTGGTACTGATGATTATGCACTTTGGGTACCTTTCACATCATTTCTGCTATTTCTTCTCTTTTTTACCGGTGGTTGCGGTGGATCTACCGGGGGCGGTATTAAAATGATTCGCTTGATGATTATTGGTAAAAATTTAAAACGTGAGTTCAAACAGATCATCCACCCTCATGCCGTGATACCCGTCAGAGTTGGAGATCGGGTTATCGATACAAGTATCCTGAAAACAATTCTGGGATTCTTCGTTGTCTATTTTCTAATTTTTGCGATAGGTGGAATCATCATGAGCTTTATGGGATATGATTTGATTTCATCGATGGGCGCCAGTATCGCTACTTTAGGTAATATTGGTCCGGCCTGGGGAGATTTTGGGCCAACTGATGACTACGCTCATGTACCCATAGCGGGCAAATGGGTACTACTTATTCTGATGATGATTGGCAGGCTTGAGTTGTTCACAGTGTTGGTGATATTCACACCGTGGTTCTGGAAAAATTAAAACCTCTTACTACTCTCTGTCCTTTTCATATCTACTGCTAAATTCATTCTCCCCTTCTGAAGAACCTATCAAAATGATTTCCTGATTTAGCAGAAGCACTCTTTTAGGGTCAGGGCTAACTACCATCCCATCATCTTTACATTTTATAGCCACAACCGTGCAACCTGTATCTTTACGAATATCCGATTCAATCAAGCTTTTATCGGCAAGTTTTCTGTTTACTTTATGATTAAAAATATTGAGTCCTTCAGCGAGAGTGAGTACATCCTGTCCATCAATAATATTAAAAATAGAGTTAGCTCCCATCGTAGCATACGACATTACGAAATCGGCCCCTGCACGATGCATCGTATTGATGTTTTTTTCATAGGTAGCACGGCTGATTATCTGCATATTTGGGCTTAGCTGCCGGCAATAGATGGTCAAGTAGATATTTACATCATCGCTATGTGTAGTAATTAGTGCTGTATGAGCTTCTTCAAGACCGGCCTTTTTTAACACATCATGGTCTGCCGCATCACCGAGAATATATTTCTCAGGGTCGCGAATTCTATCCGGATTTTTATCAATGATTCGATAATCTATCTGGCGCTCACTTAACGATTTAGCTGCAGCCCTTCCAACACGCCCGGCCCCAATAATCACCACCGGTTTATCCGATACGTGATAGATACTTACCAATTCATCATAATTTCTGAGTTGTTCTACTGTACCTGCCAATACAAGCACTGTTTTATCGGTTATCACGCTATCCGGCATTGGCTGTTTGTACTTACCGCGCTCCCAAATTCCAACAATAGAAGCTCCTGTTGATTCCCGAATTTTGCTTTCAACTATTGTTTTCCCGATCAGTGGAGTTTCCTGCGCCGTTGACTCCCCAATTACCAGTTCATCGATATGGCCTATCACGTGAACACGGGCATTTCCTCCAAGGGTACGCCTTGCAAGTGACCGACCCAGAATTTCTCCCATTTGCAGTACGTAATTAGCACCTGCCATTTCCAATATATCAACAGAATCAGATGAGGCAGCCGAAGCTACTATTTTCACATCTTTATTGAATTCGCGCACCGTGAACGCAACATTCGTATTTTCCATATCACTGCCGGTGGCAACGACCATATTTGCACGCTCAATACAAAGATTTTTATAAGTTTCGTA
Organism: Balneolaceae bacterium; assembly: GCA_007117235.1. GTDB lineage: Bacteria > Bacteroidota > Rhodothermia > Balneolales > Balneolaceae > Rhodohalobacter. Next base: position 9,726 of record SKGY01000092.1, on the reverse strand, counting down.
ATCAGTTGCGTCACAATTTACTACGTGATAATCCATATCGGATAAATCTACCGCTTTCTGTAAATCCGGTTCTAAAATTGCGTACTCAATTTTATAAGCGACTAGTTTTTTTATCAATGCATCTGTGACCGCATCAAGCTTGGTTATGATTACATGATTTGTGGTTCCCTCCGGTAGTTTTTTTGGAGCTTTAGCCTGATTCATGGCCTTCATCCATGGCGCATAGAAAAACTCAATAAACGTAAAGGGTAACATAACGAGAAGGAACAGAACCCCTGAAAAAAGAACAAGCATAGAGAACCCTCTTCCCAGGTCAGTTGTAAAAACAATATCACCAAAACCAAGTGTAGACATTGTTACAAGAACCCAATAGAACCCGGTTACCCATGAGTGATCTTGTCCCTCATAAAGAGCCACATAGTGAAACAGGATTGAGTAAGCAGCATACATCAAAACCAAAACCAGAACGAACTTCAGTAGCTTTTTAACATTGGTTCTGGTTCGTCGATTTGCAAAGAAGTAGGAAAGTTGTGAACCTAAAAATTTCAAGGAGTTCAATTTATTTAATTATCAAGCAATTTTGACAATCTAAGATATTCTAAAAAAGCAGTGAATAAAAATTCTTGGCGATATGTAAAGAGTTATAGCTTTCATTGGCAATTCACACCTTGAAATGATTACTTTCCACCCTGCAATTTTTTCCCAATTTTGATTTCAATCACACCGTGATTCGCTCGATTACAGCTACGCTCATACTCTTTTTACTATTTGCCGGAGCCCTTGCAGCTCAAAGCTCTGACCGTTTGGCGCCAATCCCAAATGTTTACCTGGACTGCAGCGGCTGCGATGTGAATTACATCCGTACCAATATTACGTTTGTTAACTATGTGAGAGACCAGGAAGATGCTTCTATTTACCTGCTCATAAATAATCAGCGCACAGGTGGCGGTGGACAGGAGTATACGTTGATTTTTTCTGAGATCGGTGTTGACAGCCCACGTTCTGATACGCTTAGATACAGTTCTCCAAGCACAGATTCCGGTGATGAGCGCAGAATTGGGCTCAACAGATACATCAAAATTGGATTGATACCTTATGTTTCTAACTCTGTGGCTATTCGATCGCTCAATGTATTATATGAAGCACCTCGAACAGACATTAGCACAGATGATGAAGAAATAGACGATCCATGGAATAACTGGGTGTTTGATGTAAACCTAAGATCGAATGTTAATGGACGCGACAGGGAATTTAATTTTGGATTTTTCGGTGGATTTGAAGCTGAAAGAACTACCGAAACCTGGAAAATCAGATCCAATACACGAGGAGAGGTTCGACGGCGAACACTGGAACTTAGCGACCGAACTCTAAATATAAATCGAGACTGGGGTAATACATGGGGTATGGTTGGTTATAGCATCAACGAACACATGACTTTTGCCCTTTTTGGAAGCGCAAGTTTTAACAGGGTTAATAATATAGCTCTCCACACTTATATAGCACCAGCTTTAGAATATAATATTTTTCCTTACCGGGAATTTCAGGAGAGACGGTTTATTGTTCAGTACCAGGTTACACCAATGTACCGCCGTTACTACAATACAACGATCTTCTTTAAAGATGAGGAGTTGATTATGTCGCAGGAACTTTCAACCCGACTGAGATACGACCAGCGATGGGGACGTATTGATATTCGATTGTCCGGCATGCATTTTTTCCATGACTCTTCTATCAATCGTTTTGAAGTCAACCCATCCTTCAACATTCGAATTATTCGCGGATTATCTGTAAGCCTGTCAGGTAGTTACAGAATTATAAACGACCAGCTTTCTCTCGAATTACCGAGTAATGTTGACCCAAATGATCCCACTTCGATCATTATTGGCGTTCAGCGGCCAACCTCTTATGATTATTCTGTCTCATTCGGGCTTTCTTATACATTCGGGTCAATTTACAACAACGTAGTTAATCCCAGGTTTTAGTACACTGAATCTACCTTTTCTTATCCCCTATCGATTGCTTCACATCATTCGTATCTTTAAGGCATGTATTTAGCAGCCAAAAAAGCACAAAATAAAACAGACCTGAAATCTCTGACCAAAGAGGATCTAACCAGCTATCTTGAGGGGTTAGAGCTCGCCTCATACCGATCTGATCAGGTATTCCAGTGGCTCTATCAAAAAGGTGCTTCTTCGTTTGATGAAATGACAAATTTGTCAAAAGATCTCAGAGCAAAGCTTAATGAGCTGGCTGAGGTAAAACGAATTTCAGTATTCAGCAAGCAGGAGTCTACTGATGGAACCATCAAATTTCTTTTTCAGCTTGATGACCCAAACGATTACAAGGTAGAGGCCGTACTCATTCCCGACTTTTTCCCCGATGGTGCCGCTAACCGATTAACGGTTTGTGTATCATCTCAGGTGGGCTGTATGTTCGGCTGCTCATTCTGTGCAACAGGCAAGATGGGCTACTTCCGAAGCCTTACCCACGGTGAAATTGTTGACCAGGTTCAGATCATCAATGAACTGGCCGAAGAGCGTTATGGCAAGAAAATCACAAATATAGTTTACATGGGGATGGGTGAACCACTTCATAACTACAAGGCGGTGGTAGAGTCAGCAAAAATCATTTCTGATCCATTAGGGATTGATCTCTCTCCAAGACGAATAACCGTGTCTACTGTGGGCCTCACAAAGCAGATTAAACAGCTCGCGGATGAAGAGACGGGTGTGAACCTGGCAATCTCCCTGCACGCCGCTGACGACGAAAAACGGAATAAGATTATGCCGATCAATGAATCGCTGAATCTTGAAAAACTTGAAGAGGCTGTAAAATACTATTTCAACAAAACTGAAAAGCCCCTTACCTACGAATACCTGCTTTTTGATGAATTCAATGACACCCGTCAAGATGCAATCAATCTGGTAAAAATTGCGCGATGGGTGCCATCTAAAGTAAATATCATCATGTACAACAACGTAGCAGGAGTTACTTTAAAACGTGCAAGAGAAGTTAGGCTGAATCAGTTTATGAAGATACTCGCCAATAAAGACATTACCGCAACGGTTCGCCGAAGCCGAGGTGATGATATTGATGCCGGTTGTGGGCAACTAGCTATTCGGGAAGGACAGGAGAAAGGGAAAAGTTTGGCTAAGGAGTCTTGAGATATGAGAGTATAGAGTATAGAGTATAGATAACTTATTAGTGTAGTTAACTTTTTTGAAATCATTCTGTAAGGAAATTGCTGATTTTAGCTCATACTAATGTTAGCAAACCATCATTAAAACGAACAGTTATGAATGATTTTAGAAAATTATCTATTTGGAACCGATCAATTGAACTTGCCACTAATACCTATAAAATCTCTTCTTCTTTTCCCAAGAGCGAGATTTATAGCTTAACGTCCCAAATGAGACGCTCTGCGGTTTCTATTGGTTCAAACATTGCGGAAGGTGCGGGAAGACAATCAAACAAAGAATTCGCTAAGTATCTTAGAATTGCATACGGTTCTGCATGTGAATTGGAAACTCAAGTTATAATAGCTAAAAACCTGAGCTATTTAACTGCAATTAATTTCAGTGATTTTGTCAAGGAACTGCATGAAATTCAAAAGATGATTTATTCGCTTGAAAAAAATAAACGAACAGGAGAGTGAATTTAAATTAATGGCAGAATTTCGAAGCCTTTGGTAAAATTTCTGCCATTATTTTCATCCTTAATCTTACCTCTCTACTCTCTTGTCTCCTGTCTCTCGTCTATTTAATGAATTAGATTCAAAATTCGATTAAACCTTGGCAACCAGCGTTCGCCGTCCCATGAGAAATAGATGATTCCGGCTTTACCTATTACGTGATCATCAGGTACAAAACCCCAGTACCGGCTATCTTCACTATCATCACGATTATCTCCCATCATGAAATAATAGTCTTTTTGAATGGTATATAAGTTTGTCTCCTCACCATTTATGGTAAACTGATCACCATCACGCTGAACACTATTACGCTCATATCTCTCAAGTATATCCTGATAGATATGCCAGTTTTCTCGTGTCAATTCTACCTCCTGTCCGCTATAGGGTATAGTAAACTCCCCCATATTATCATGATTGGTAAATCCACGAGAGAAGTTAAAACCACGTCGGCTGAAAATGTCTTGCTGTTCGGGCAAAAGGAAAAACTCAACACTTTCAATTTCAGACCAGTTACTCATCTCCTCAGCTAAGCCGGGAGTCATATTTATAATATGATCACTGTTATTACTCTGCAATACCGATCCACCCGCTTCTCTAACTTTAGCCGTGCTAAGACGGATTCTATCCAGTGACCTCACCCTGTAGTTGTACATCAGTGTTTCGTAGTTCTCTGATTGCTCACCATTTACATACAGCAGCTTATCACGAATTTCAAGGCGATCACCCGGCATGCCAACTGCCCGTTTTATATAGTTCGTTTTAGTTGAGATCGGAGCTATATCAACAGGGTAGTTAAAGACAACAATGTCATTCCGTTCAATCTCAGAATAACCCGGAATCCTAAACCAAGGGAGGTTAACTCCCGGAACATAGATGTCAGTGAACGGTACGGAGAGAGTCATTGGTGTACGTGGCCCGTATGCAAGCTTGGTAACAATAAGAAAGTCGCCCGTCAGCAAAGTTTTTTCCATAGAGGGAGTAGGAATACGATACGCTCCAAAGAAAAATGTTCGAAGAATGATTGCGGCTATAGCTGCCCAAACTAAAGCATCAAGCCACTCTCTGGCCCAATGCTTTGCCTTTTCTGATTCAGAATTATTTTTATCTGATTTGAGCTTTTCCCAAAAGCTCTCTTTTTTGGTAAGGTCTTTTTTACGAGCCAACTGTTGTATTTAATTAGTTAAAAGTGGTTGGTCTGTCTATAGTTTCATGACTGAACTCTCCATCCTTGTACTCAACCAAATACCATTGATCGCGCTCGGGGGAGAAAAAATAATCTGAGAACGGAGCCAATTCTCCATAATCGTTCATTAGCATTCGATTCAGAGTTCGCTTAACCTGCGGCATCAAATCGATATATCGGCTGGCCCCTACATAAACCAATCCGTTTTCAAACGGACCGTCCAGATCAAGAATCATCATCGGTATTTCATCATCAATAATAAACCAGTATTCAAACTGAACAGCCTTTGCCGGTCTAAAATTGTTGTTAATCAAATCCTTGATAGTTTGCGTTGGCTCACCAAACACAGCCTGTAATCGTGATCTCAATTCCACTGTTGGAATCCGATCGATTGTAGTTGGATTGTAGAGCCCCTGGCCGGTCCAGCTGATACTGCTGAATCTTTGCTCAAACTGAGCTCTATCAGCAAATTCTACTTTCTTTATGACCGGATCTTCAAACTGAGCAATCGCAGTAGAGCTGAGAGCTAAAAGTAATACGAGTAAAAAGCTAAGTCTTCGAATTGAATTCATATTTTTATTAGTCATCATCATCCATTGAAAGAACAGCGAGAAAAGCTTCCTGAGGAATTTCAACAGAACCAACCTGCTTCATTCTCTTCTTACCTTCTTTCTGTTTTTCAATCAATTTTCGTTTACGAGAAATGTCGCCGCCATAGCATTTTGCGGTTACATCTTTGCGAAGTGCACGAATCGTATCACGCGAAATAACCCGTGATCCGATGGCGGCCTGCACCGCTACTTCATACTGTTGACGCGGAATAAGTTCCTTTAATTTCGAACATATTTTCCGCCCTTGTTCATAGGCTTTATCTCTGTGTGTAATACTTGAGAGAGCATCTACCGGTTCACCATTTAGGAGTATATCAAGTCGCACCAAATCTCCTTTTCGGTAATCGAGCATTTCATAATCAAGTGATGCATATCCGCGGGTGCCACTTTTTAGCCTGTCATAGAAATCGAATACCACTTCTGCCATTGGCAGTTCGTAAACAATCTCTACTCTGTTACCCTGCATGAACGTCTGATTCTTATATACGCCACGCTTATCCTGACACAGTTTCATAATAGGACCGATATAATCAGCCGGAGTAATGATACTTGCTTTGATATACGGCTCCCATACCGTTTCGATTTTCCCGGCATCCGGCATTTCACTTGGGTTGTCAACCTTGCGGCGACCGCGTTCACCCTTGAAGTTCACATCAACCTCATACTGCACGTTCGGTACAGTAGTGATGATATCGATATTGAACTCTCTGTCAAGTCGCTCCTGCACTATCTCCATGTGAAGCATTCCCAAAAATCCGGCTCTGAACCCAAACCCCAGAGCCTTTGATGTTTCAGGTTGATAGGACAATGACGCATCATTTAACTGGAGTTTTTCCAGGGCGCTTCTCAAGTCTTCAAATTCTTCTGAGTTAGTTGGAAAAATCCCACTAAATACCATTGGTTTTGACTCCTGATATCCCGGAATTGGTTCAGTTGCTCCTTTTTTGGCGTGAGTTAGTGTATCACCGACACGAGCGTCCTGAAGTGATTTCACACTACCAACCACGTACCCCACATCACCCGCTTTTAATTCATTTGCGGGTTCTTTTTTAAGCTTCAAGAATCCAATCTCTTCAGCTGTATACTGTTTCCCGGTTGCCATAAAGAAAATATCATCGCCTTTCTTTAAAGTGCCTTGCATAACGCGTACGTAAACAATGGAACCGCGGTACGTATTAAAAATAGAGTCAAAAATGAGCGCTTTAAGTGGTTTGTCTGCTTCCATCTTTGGCGCCGGTACACGATGAACGATCTCTTCCAACAACTCCTCTACACCGGCACCTGTCTTACCCGAAACCTGAAGAATATCTTCATGGTCGCAGCCGATCAGATCTACTATTTGCTGACTGATAGCCTCCGGATCTGCACCCGGCAGGTCAATTTTATTGAGCACAGGTACTATCTCCAGTCCCTGATCAATAGCCTGATAAAGATTTGAAATGGTTTGAGCTTCAACACCCTGAGCGGCATCCACAACAAGAATGGCGCCTTCGCAAGCTTTTAGTGCACGCGATACTTCGTATGCGAAATCAACGTGACCCGGTGTGTCGATAAGGTTAAAAATGTATTTCTCTTTATTTGGGCGGGTATACTCCATGCGAATAGCATGACTTTTAATTGTGATACCACGCTCTCTTTCGAGATCCATGTCATCAAGTACCTGCTCCTGCATCTCTCTTTCACTGATTGTGCCGGTACGTTCAAGCAGCCGGTCAGCCAGTGTAGATTTGCCGTGATCAATGTGAGCTATAATGCAAAAATTGCGAATGTTATTCATGCGAATGGGTAAAAAAATCTATCTGTAAAGCAGCGCTAAATATACAAATATGAAACGGTCATTGCATTTAAATGTTATTTGTTACTTTTTAGTTTAATTACAACTAAAATCACTATTCCAAACAGCTGCACAATGTTCTCAATCTCTCATAAAAACCAAGTTGCTGATTTACATTAAGGACTAACTGAACTTGCAGTTTACACCCTAACCATATCAACTAACAGATGAATTCATTTTTAAAAATTGCTCTTTTAATTGTATTACTCTTTTTACCCGCACAGCTTTTCGGGCAGGTTAAAACCTTTGAAGAGGTTGTAGGTCATAAAATCGGTGACAGGATTACTCAAAGTCATCAAATACTGGATTACTTAAATTACCTCGAAGAAGCGTCTGACCGCATCTCACTTCAGGAAATTGGAACGACATTTGATCATCGATTACAGGTAGCAGCTATATTAACTTCACCCGAAAATCAGGCAAGATTGGATGAGATTCAGGCGAACGCTCAGCGACTGAACGATCCACGACAAACAAGTTCAGCTGAGGCTATACAGATTATCGAAACCCAGCCCGCAATTCTCTATCTGGGCGGATCTATTCACGGGTTTGAGTTGTCTGGCACTGAAGGAGTTTTGAAAATGATTGAGCACTACACAACCGACAACAGCCCTGAAACTCTTGAGCATCTTCGAAACACATTGATCATTGCAGATCCTGTGATCAACTCGGATGGGCGCGATGCATTTGCTCAGTTTAACCATCAGCATCGGGGAAAGAATGCCAATCCGGATATTGCAGACTGGTCGAACGACTTCACCGGTTGGGATGGACGTAAATATCGAACAAGCCACTACTACTTTGATTTAAACCGAGACTGGTTTGCACACACTCACCCTGAAACAAGAAACAGGGCTGCAATTCTGCAGCAGTGGCGACCTCAGGCTGGTGTTGATGCTCATGAAATGGGTTCAGAGCGCGAGTTTTATGTTGATCCGCCAACCGGGCCATTCTCCCCGTTTTTTCCTGCATACACATCAAAGTGGTTTGAGGAGTATGGCCGGGCTCACGCCGATGCGTTTGACAGAGAGTATGTGGAGTACACAAAACGAGAGATTTTTAACTTCTTCTACCCTGCTTATTTCACATCGTATATGACCTATCAGGGAGCCGTTGGAATGCTTTATGAACAGGGATCATCGCGTGGTTTTGCATGGGAGATGAGTGACGGAACCGTGCGAACTCTCGAGCAGGCTGCATTTCAGCAATACACGGCTTTTCGTGCCATGATCGGGCTCTCTTCTGATCGAAGAGCAGATCTTCTTTCCGATTACTATCAGTCAAATGTGGATGCTATCGAACAGGGAAGCCGCGGAACCGTTCGGTATCTCATAAAACAGGAGGGCGATCCTCATCTGGTAGCTTACGTTGTAAATTTACTGCAGCGAAGCGGGATTGAAGTTGATCGACTTACGTCAGATGCATCACTTCGAAACGTTAAAGATCGTGGCGGCAATGATGTCGGTTCTCAAACTTTCGGGCTAGGAACATTTGTGATTGAAGCATCCCAGCCTAGAATGGCATTCATCAGAAAGTTGCTTGAGCCACACATTCCCATCCCTGAAGATTTTTTAGCTGAGGCAAGACAACGTATTGATCGCGCAGAAAATCCACGATTTTACGATATCACGTCCTGGTCGCTCCCACTGATGTATAACTTACAGGCTTTCAGCACAAGTGATGGCCGATCACTATCCGCCGACAGATTAACAGAAGCTATTGGGAATCCAAACAGCATGACCGATCAGGTTGCCGGGTACGCCTATTTGATTAATGGAAATCAGGCTGCTGCACTTTCAACAGTCATACCCCTGCGCAAAGAGGGAGTGCGGTTAAACGTTATTTATAAACCAACACAAATAAACGGAAAAGCTTACAGCTCCGGAACACTTGTAGTTCGTACTGATGGCAATAGTGAAGCAGTACACAATCTTGTGAAAGAGCTGTCCGAAAAGTATGACCTGGAAGTTGATGCGGTAAACAGCGGGCGAGCTGACTCAGGTTTTCCTCCCCTCGGTTCTATTGAAGGAAACCGAATTAAAGAGCCCAAAATCGCCGTTTTGGGTAACTACCCTATCGATGCCTACTCATTTGGATGGACGTGGCACACACTCGATCGTATTTTTGATATTCCTCACACAATCATCAACACCACCAATATTGCTTCAACACCGATGGAGAGATTTGATGTGTTGATAATTCCTGAAACTGGAAGCAGCTCTGAAATGGAGAGATACCTTGGTGAGGGCGGAATTGAACGAATCAAACGGTGGGTACGTGACGGCGGCACGCTTGTCACACTTGGGTCTGCTTCAGAATTTGCCAGAGCTACTCTTGAACTTGGCAATCTCCACTCCTGGTATGATGAGGAAGAGAACGAAAAAGCTCAGCGAATAACTGTTCCGGG
>SKGY01000228.1 GCA_007117235.1 Balneolaceae bacterium | reverse complement strand
GAAGTACTGCCTTTCAGAAGCAATATTCCAGAAATAAGTAAATTTTCCTTCACTGTTATTGATGAAAATTTCTACGATCGGGCTAAAAAAAATCAAGTTGAACATGGGGGGCACATCGTAGTTGCAGGCGAGAACTACGCACAAGGCTCAAGCCGGGAACATGCTGCTATTGCACCACGCTATTTGGGACAGCGAGCAGTTATTGCCAAAAGCTATGCGCGAATAGGCTGGCAGAATCTCTCTAATTTTGGGATTGCTCCTCTTGAATTCATAAATAACGAGGATTATGAATCAATAGATCAGGGTGACATAATTCAGATTGAAAATATTCGGGATCAGCTCAAGTCAGGTAGCAATGTTGTGGTTAAAAATACCACAAAAGGCAGAGTGTTTGAGGTGAGACATACATTGAGTGGAAGACAGCTCAAAGCACTGCTTGATGGAGGTATTATCAATATGTTTAAAAAGATCAGGTAAGCAGTGGGGCTTAAGTGTTGATATCATCTTTGATTATCACTCTCTAAGAGTTGCTCTATTATGATATTGAGGCAGGATCCCGTAACTTTACGTCTTAAAATATTTCTCTCTTTTGTATCAAAATTTTATCAATGAGTAAAGAAAAAAACGTGTTGGATTCCCTAGAAATAAATCACCAAGAAGCCAATGAAATCGGTGATGATCATCTGTCATCTGCCGTCCGGACACCTCTACGCGATGATGCATTTGTATTAACTGATCAGGAAAAGATTGAGCTTATTCAGGAAAAGTTTGCTGACATCATGCATACGCTTGGTTTAGACTTAACCGATGAAAGTTTAAAAGGCACTCCTTACAGAGTTGCAAAAATGTATGTGCAGGAAATTTTTCATGGACTGAATCCAAAAAACAAACCGGATGCAAAGAAGTTTGGTAATCAATACCAGTATGGTGACATGGTTGTTGTGAAAAACATAAATGTCACCTCATTTTGTGAACATCACTTTTTACCATTTATCGGTAAGGCTCATATTGCTTATTTCAGTGATGATCAGGTAATAGGTCTTTCCAAGATTAATCGAATTGTAGATCACTACTCTCGCAGACCTCAGGTGCAGGAACGCTTAACGTTGCAAATTGCAGAGGAGCTTCAGGTTTCACTAAATTCTGAAGATGTTGCTGTTTTTATAGAGAGCAAACATTTTTGCGTTTCAACCCGTGGTATTCAGGATCGAGAAAGCAGCACAGTTACCACCGAGTATAGAGGTAAGTTTAAAGAAGAATTGACACAGCAGCGATTTATTGACTATTTCAAGACTCAAACTGAAATGAAGTAGCACTATAGAATCCAAATGTTTAAGTGTGATCGATCAATAAACTAACATGGCTACCAAGAACTCTTCCCGGTTAAATCTTTACAATAGCTTATCAAGAAAAAAAGAAGTTTTTGAACCCATAAACCCTCCTTTTGTGGGTATGTATGTTTGCGGGCCAACTGTTTATGGTGAACCCCACCTTGGTCATGCCAGAGCTGCCGTAACTTTTGATATCATTTATCGCTATCTGACATATTTAGGCTACAAAGTAAGGTATGTTCGAAATATTACGGATGTAGGCCATCTTGAAAATGAAGAGGCAGAGCTGGGAGAAGATAAGATTGCGAAAAAAGCACGTTTGGAGCAGATTGAGCCGATGGAAGTGGTTCAGAACTATACTGTAAAGTATCATGAAGGGATGGATGCTCTTAACTGTAAAAGGCCGAGTATTGAACCAACTGCATCGGGGCATATTATTGAGCAGATTGAACTGGTAGAGAAAATTTTGGAAAATGGTTTTGCATACGAAGTAAACGGAAACATCTATTTTGATCTGGAAAAGTACCGGCAGTCGAATAATTACGGTGAACTATCAGGCAAGGTTCTTGAAGATCTACAGGCAGGTAGTCGGGATACAGAAGGCTTGGAAGAAAAAAGAAGTCCGCACGATTTTGCCTTGTGGAAAAAAGCATCTCCAGAGCATATAATGAGGTGGCGGTCACCATGGGGTGAAGGTTTTCCTGGATGGCATCTGGAGTGCACTACAATGAGCACTAAGTATCTGGGAGAGAAGTTTGATATTCATGGTGGTGGTTTAGATCTGCAGTTTCCTCATCACGAAGCTGAAATTGCGCAATGCCACGGTGCACACGGTCACGCCCCGGTTAATTATTGGCTGCACAATAATATGGTGACGATTGATGGCGCTAAGATGAGTAAGAGTGCCGGTAACTTTATTAATCTTGAAGATCTATTTTCGGGTAATCACGACAAACTTGATAAATCGTTCAGCCCGATGGTTGTTCGATTTTTGATGCTCCAAAGTCATTACAGAAGCAAAATTGATTTCTCGAATGATGCGCTGATGGCGGCAGAAAAGGGGTATCACAGATTGATGAATGCTGTCGAATTACTAAAGAAATTGACTCCATCTAAGACTGAGAACAGTGGAAAATTAGATGAGGAGATTTTAGATCTGTGCAATCAGTGCCATCTGATGATGAAAGATGATTTTAACACAGCCCGGGCGTTAGCGGCTCTGTTTGATCTGACTTCAAAAGTGAATGCGTTGTCTAATGGTCAGCTTGATATTGATGATCTCTCTGTAACTGCTCAAACAACTCTTTCGAAAACATTTGATGACTTTGTGTTTAAAATTCTTGGACTGAAAGAAGTAAAGGAAGGATCGGACAGTAAGACAGAAGAGCTCGTCAATATTCTGATTAAATTGAGGGCTGAGGCTAGGAACAAAAAGGATTTTGCCACATCAGATAAGATAAGAGATGAGCTTCAGGAAATTGGAATTCAGTTGAAGGATGATAAAAGCGGTGAAACAACGTTTGTAATTATATAATCAAATTTCATCAACATCTGGCTTAGTAGTATTGATTAATTGAGATCTTGTTATGTTTAATAAAGCTCTTGGATACGTGTTAATTTTCATGGTAAGAGCTTATCAATATACCATATCGCCCTTGCTTGGGCCAACATGTCGTTTTACCCCATCATGTTCTTATTATATGGTTGAGTCGATAAATGAGTGGGGTGCATTTAAAGGCTTGTGGCTGGGATTAAAACGAATAGGCAAGTGTCACCCCTGGGGAAGTTCAGGTTACGATCCTGTGCCAAAGAAGAGTGATAAGAAAGTCGAATAATTTTAAAGAACACAAATAATTAACTATTGTTTACTAAATCAGAAATCATACTGAAACCATGAAAGACGCTATCAGAAAAATTTATCCTAATGCTTTACTCGGCAAAGAAATGACCCGTAGTTGTATGAACAAATTGGTGGATGAATATGAATTTGATACAGATAGGACAATTTT
>SKGY01000200.1 GCA_007117235.1 Balneolaceae bacterium | reverse complement strand
CAGCCATTGGGCGGTGTTCAGGGACAAGCAAGCGATATTGAAATCGAAGCTCAGGAAATTTTAAGGCTTAAAAAAGAGCTTAGCCAGATATTGGCAGATCACAGTGGTCAGTCTCTTGAAACAATTATGAAAGATTCTGATCGTAACAAGTGGATGACAGCAGACGAAGCAAAAGATTATGGTTTAGTTGATACCGTAATGCGTCGTGACAAAAAATCAAAGTAAAGCACACACAGGTCAATAAAATTCGGCAACTATGAGCAAAAACAAAGATAACGAACTGGTCCATTGTACGTTTTGCGGACGATCCAGCCAGGAAGTTAATTCAATGGTTGCCGGTCCCGATGTATACATCTGTAATCACTGTGTTGAAGATGCATCAAGTATCATTCAAAGTGATTTGGCATCGCTTTCTCGTCGCAGAGACAAGCAGTATAGACCAATGCTCAAGCCGCTTGAAATTAAGGCCAAGCTGGATGAGTATGTGATTGGGCAGGATGATGCCAAAAAAGCACTCTCTGTTGCCGTTTACAATCACTACAAAAGAGTGTCATCAGGTAATGAAATATCGATGGATGACACCAAAATCGAGAAGAGTAATATTTGTCTTTTGGGTCCTACCGGCTCCGGTAAAACATTGCTCGCTCGAACACTTGCCAATGTAATTGACGTACCTATTACAATTGCTGATGCCACTGTTTTGACAGAAGCCGGTTATGTTGGCGAAGATGTTGAAAGTATCTTGAGCAATTTGCTGCAAGCTGCCGATTATGATGTAGATAGAGCAAAACGTGGAATTATCTACATAGACGAAATTGATAAAGTATCCCGTAAAAGTGATAACCCATCCATCACAAGAGATGTATCAGGAGAAGGTGTTCAGCAGGCTCTCCTTAAAATATTAGAGGGCACCACGGCGAATATTCCACCAAAAGGCGGAAGAAAACACCCTGAACAGAGCTTTATTCAGCTTGATACAAGTGATATTCTTTTTATCTGTGGTGGCGCATTTAGCGGGCTTGAAGAGATTATTTCCAAGCGATTGTCAGTAAGCTCAATGGGCTTCCAGTCTGACGATCAGGTAAAATTTGACAAATCTGACCCAAAAATATTTACCAAGGTTGAACCTGAAGATCTTCAGAAATTTGGATTGATTCCCGAGCTCATCGGACGTCTCCCAATTATTTGTGGTTTAGAAGAGCTTTCTGATGAAGCGATGACCGAAATCTTGCTTAAGCCTAAAAACGCAATCACCAAGCAGTATAAAAAGCTCTTCAAAATGGAAGATGTTGAGCTTGAGTTTGAAGAAGATGCTTTACAGGCGGTTGTTGAAAGAGCAAGAGAGAGAAAAACGGGTGCCCGCGGACTCCGTTCAATACTTGAGGATGCAATGCTCGACATCATGTTCACAATCCCTTCTATGAAGAATGTGAAGCGATGCATCATCACCCGCGAAACCGTAGAGAAAAAAGCCCCACCCATCTACGAAAAAAGAAAAGCGTCCGCATAATAGTGCAATAGTCTGTAATCGGTTTAGTTAGTTAAGGTGCATACTTTTTAAGATATTGATGCCTTACTGATTAACGTACGTGGAATGTATATGCAACGTTTACTCCCCTCCAGCCAAATAAAGATCATCTTGGTAGCTCTTTTGGTTCTTTTAGCCGGAGCTTCATTTGTTTACAACCAGTTTCTTCTCAATAGAATCATGGCTCAGGAACGCTCAAGTATTGAGTTATGGGCGAGAGCATTTGAATTCAATTATCTGCCTATTCATCAAGATGCCAGTCGTGATTTGAGCGAAGTCGCAAATGCACTTCGTGATTACCCCAACGTGCCTGACAGCTTATCAAGAATAATTTTGGGGGCAGAAAGCAGTATGTCAACAACTGACTTTATTTTTAGTCAAATTATTGAGCCAAATCGGTTTGATATACCTGTTTTAGTGGTTGATGAATCCGGGTTCACTGTTCTTTACAGGAATATCGAAGATGAAGACGGTGCGATAGATCAGAATCTATTTATAGAAAAGTATGCTGCAGTTAATGAACCCATACCTATCCAGTTCGGATTGGGACCGGAAATTCAGAGGCAGTATATCTACTACGGTGAAAGCCCCACACTGCAATTACTGCGATATTTCCCTTACGTACAGTTCGGTATTCTTGCTCTGCTGATTGGAGTTGGATATACCACTTATAAAAGTATTACACGTTCAGAACAGTCTAACCTTTGGGTGGGAATGGCGAAAGAAGCAGCTCATCAATTGGGTACTCCTCTCTCAAGTATGTATGGCTGGCTAGAGCTCCTTAAGGATAAACATCAAAATGACGAGGATGCGCTCTCTATAGTTTATGAAGTTGAAAATGATGTTACCAGAGTGAAGGGTATTGCTGAAAGGTTCAATAAAATTGGGTCAAAACCCGAATTGAAACGACTGAGCCTCGAGCCGATTGTTGATGATGTGATTGAATACATGAGCAGAAGGTTACCTCAATTCGGAAAACATATAGAGGTTCAGAAATCAATAACCACCTCTGCAAAACTCGATATCAATCCGGAGCTTTTTCAATGGGCAATTGAAAACCTAATCAAGAACTCGATGGATGCAATGCGTGATACCAATAAAGAAGGTGCACGAGTAGCTATTAGGGTGACACAAGATTCAGATCAGGTCTGTATTGATATAGAAGACACCGGTTCTGGAATTGACCGAAAATCAATAAACGAGATCTTTAAACCTGGATTCAGTACAAAAAAGAGAGGATGGGGACTGGGGCTTAGCCTTACAAAGAGGATAATTGAGGAGTATCACAACGGGAAAGTATTTGTTCTGAAGTCTGAGCCGGGGGTAGGAACTACTATAAGAATTATGCTGCCGGCTTAGTCGTGGGTATAACCTCTTTTTGAAGCGTAATCCATAAGTTGCGCTTTCAATAGATTTCTTCCTCTATGAAGACGTGATCTGATTGTACCGATTGGAACATCAAGCATATTGGCTATCTCTTCGTAGGTGAAGTCTTCCACATCACACAAAAGTACAACGGTTCTGAAATCTTCAGGGATTTCATCCAAAGCATTAGAGATGTCATCATCAATCAACTCACGAAACATCTTGTCTTCAAGGTCAGACGTTTCTGTCCTTTCAGCCCGAATTGTCTCATAGAAAGTTGCGACTTCATCATAATCAACTTCCTGTGGTTTTTTAGACTTTTTACGGTAATTGTTGATGTAAGAATTCTTTAGAATGCGGAAAAGCCATGCCTTTGCATTTGTCCCTTTTTCATAGCTGCTGAAGAAGCGATAGGCCTTTACAATAGTATCTTGTACCAGATCTTCAGCGTCGTTTGGTTCAGATGTAAGCTTTAGCCCAAAATTGTACAAGGCATCCAAGTGAGGTATAATCTCCTCATTCAAATCTTCCTGCTTTCGTAATTCTTGCTTAGTGAGTTCTGCCATCCCTGTCTCGTCAGAACAATAATTATAATTATAAATTAATCAGATAATAGAATATAGATACCAATGAATTCTTCTTAACAAACGTTCAGTACATTAAGAATCTATCAGCAAAAATTACCGAAGTCTAATTGATAATTCTGATCGCAGTAGTAGAGTAAACTTAATGCCTGCAGATATTACGTGAGAAAAGCAGTTTAAGTATTCGCAATTACGATCAAATCATATATGGCATGAGTCCATGCGGCCATTCCAAATCCTCTAATAACATAAACAAGATTTAGTGCTAAGCCAAATAGAAACCTAAATAAAAACGACGTTAACTGCCATGTATCGCCATATTCACCTATGTAGTGGACAGAGCGCTAAATATAAGCGCGGCAACGATAGTAGCAAGTAAAATGGAGGTTTTTTTACCCTCAAAAAAATTGTTAAAAAGATAGATCAGGACGCTTACCAATATTACCCTGAAAAATAGTTCTTCGTAAAGGCCGGCACCTAATGATAATGCAATCAATTGAAGTTTTGTTAATGAGGCAAGGTAGCCGTCTGAAGAAATATTTAAAAAAGATCCAAGGAAAAAGCCGATCGTAAAACTTATCAGTACAGCGTACACAAAAGCCTCAACAAGCATAAAAGCAAAGTACTTTTTTCTGATTGATGACATTTCATGACGCTTTTTATAAACAATGTATCCACCAAATAACGCGGCCAACAAAAGTGTTGTCGAAACTGGATTTAGCCCGAATACATTAAATATTGATTTGAACCATACGTCCACAGAAATTCGAATGAGAGCGTCTTGCCCGGGTTGAGAGATAAGTATTAGTATCTCATATGCAAGAAGGAGTGGTAAACAGATGAGATAGCTGTATAGAATACCGCTTGTAGTGCGAAAATAGTGTTGAGCCGATTTTTCGCTCATCAGTTATTCATATAGATCGTAACCTGCGCTCTGTCTATTGAACTAAATCCAAGCATATCGAATGCTTTATGTGATAGTTTGAGCCCTTCTCCTGAATGCCTGTCATTAATGCGAACAAATATACCTTTACCATTCGCTGCATTCTCAATGTAGACTACATTACCAAGGGCCATGTTTGAATGTGCAGCAGTTAATTCATCAGGGTTATAAAGTTCTCCGCTTGTAGTAGAAGCTGCGATTTCATTTTCCCGATATTTGAATGCAGCAACTTGACCAAGATTCTCCAGATTAGCTCCCCGGCGATATGGGTTGCTAAATGTTCTTGTAGGTGGTAAAAGAACCGTAATTCTCTGACCGGAGGATAGTGATTCAGGGGCAATGCCGGGATTTAGAGAACGAAGTTCAGAAAGACTCATTTGGAATTTTTGTAAAACACGATTTGCATTTTCACCGGATTCAAGCCTGTACTGAACAAATCGACCTTGAGGGGTTGAACTCTCAGCTGTTTCAGCAACCGAGGGTGCAGATGATCTGGATTCTCTGACAGTAAGTTGTTGGCCTATTCGAAGCATGTCATCCTCAAGATTATTGAGCTGCCTGAGCTCGCTCACCGTCATATTATGTTCTCCGGCAATTCTTGTTAAAGTGTCTCCACTTCTCACGATATAATATGTATTACTTGTGGGTATTTCAGATTGCCGAACAATTGATTGTCTCTGCTCTTCAGCTTCTGCAGGGGGAGGTGTTTCTGAGCGTTGCTCCTCGTCCTGTTGAAAAATGATGAGATCCTGCCCGATTTCTAAATTGGTGCTTCTTAATTCATTCCACTGTTGAATTTCAGCAATTGTAACGCTGTACCTTCTTGAGATGCCAAACATTGTTTCACCTTGTTGTACAGTGTGGGTAATTTGATTATCAGCAACAGGAGGGGCAATTCTCAACACTTGTCCGGTTGAGAGATTGTCAGATTCAAGATTATTCCATCTTCGGATATCGCCTACAGTAAGATTATAATCTCTGGCAATACTGAAAAGTGTTTCGCCTGATTGAACTGTGTGCTGCTGAGAAGCAGTTTGAGCAATACTATCCGTTTGATAAGCGAAAAGTGACAATGTCATTGTCAGTAAAAATATGGTAATGAGTGCGATGAAATTACTTTTCATGATTTAATTCTATCTTTATCAGTTCCAAAGCATCCTTTAATTCAATTTCAGTTCGGTGGTTTTGTTGCTTTTTGGCTAACTCAATTCCCTCAAGAAAAAGATCACGAGCTTGTTCAAGCAAGCCAATCTGTCCATACAGTTTACCTAAGTGATAATAAACGCCCAAATAATCCGGATCTTGTTCCCGTATAGATTCAAAAAGCAATTTGGCCTTGTTAACGTCATTCTGTTTCAGTAGTTCCAAAGCCAGTGCAAATTTTGAAAAAGAGCCTCTCGGATTCTTTTTCAGAAAAGCTGCCAGTTTTGAGATTTTGCTCTGTTCCTGGTCCATGTCTATCGGGTTTTGTTAAATCGTGATTTAACTTCATCCATTGAGTCGCCGCCAAATTTTTCCAGTATTGCATTAGCAATTACGGGTGCTACCACACTTTCTGCCACAACTACGGCTCTTGGCAAAGCGCATACATCCGAACGTTCATACCGAGTATCTTGCTCTTCTTTTGTTTCCAGATCGGCAGTTTTCAATGGCTTAATCATGGTTGGAATTGGCTTCATCACACCTCTTAGTATGATCGGCATTCCTGTGGTCATGCCCCCTTCAATACCACCGGCTCGATTGGTTTTTCTATAAAAATGGTCGTCATATGCGATTTCATCATGCACGTCATGTCCTATGCTTTTACCGGCCTCAAAACCTAAGCCAATTTCAAAGCCTTTCATTGCCTGCGTACTCATTATTGCCTGCGCAAGCTGTCCGTCTATTTTACGATCCCAATGTACATAGCTCCCCAAACCGGCCGGAAGCCCTGTTACAATTATTTCATAGATACCGCCAAGTGATGTCCCTTCCTTTCTGCGAACTTTAATTTCTTCTCGCATCTGTTCACTTAGTTTTGAATCGAGACAGCGAACCTCAGACTCATCCGCCTCTTCAAAAATAGACTCAGCGCCTTGGTCTATAAGTTCTTTGGTGATATCACGAATTTCATTCCATGAGCTGTATCCTACTGAACCAATTTGTAATACGTGCCCCCCAATCTCAATACCCAGCTCAAGTAAAAATCGTCTGGCTACAGAACAGCAAGCAACTCTCATTGCAGTTTCACGTGCGCTCGATCGCTCGATTACAGGTCTGATGTCATCAAAGTTGTATTTTTGAACGCCTACAAGATCAGCGTGGCCCGGACGTGGCAGTGTAATTCTTTCAACATCACCGCGCTCCCCGTCTTTAGCCATAACCACCGGCCAGTTACTTTTATCTTTTTCAAATGCCCTGTTTTCTAACGTAAAAGCGATGGGCGCTCCGGTTGTTTTACTGAACCGTACTCCTGACTTTATGATTGCACGATCTTTTTCAAATGCCATTCTGCCACCTCTGCCATAACCTTTTTGGCGCCTGGCAAGATGATCAGCAATATAATCTTCGGTGAGATTTAACCCGGCCGGTGTTCCTTCAATAATTCCTGTAAGTTCCGGTCCGTGTGATTCTCCGGCTGTAAAATATCTAAACATAGAATGAAATCTGCTTCAATGAGGTTTTGATACGATAAGATAAGAGATAAATATTCTATCTGCTTTTTATTATCAAATCGTTTGAACTGTTTTTAAATTGAACAGTCTTTGAAAAATTCAAGACTGATTCAATTCATCAGTATGAAGTGCACAATTAGGATAAAAGTTTTGTAATTTTGTTGAAATCTTACACGTTTGAATTTAATACGTTTAGTGAAGAAATTTCGATCTTTAAATGAGCTGTGGTGTAGTTTATCACACAGACATTCCGACAGCCTTAAAAATTATTAATGCGCTCTTTAACCGAGTTAGGTAAATACAGCAACCTGTTATATCAGGCACTCCGTTCATCAACTGAGTTCAGCACGTATCGTAAAAACCTGTTTCAAGAGTTGGTTAAGGTAGGGTACGATTCAGTTCCTATTATTATTCTGACCGGAATATTTACCGGATCGGTAATGACCCTTCAGTCCGCCTATCAATTAGAGTCTGCGTTTATACCTCTATCTACTATTGGTGCAATTGTATCGGAGTCAATATTAATCGAATTGGCGGCAGTAATTTCAAGTTTAGTATTGGCAGGTAAAGTTGGCGCAAGGGTTGCTACAGAATTAGGCACCATGAGAGTTACTGAGCAGATAGACGCCCTGGAATCGATGGGCTTTAACTCTGTATCATTTCTGGTAGTTCCACGGGTGCTAGCAGGTATTTTTATGTTTCCGGTACTTTACATAGTTGCAAGTGTGTGTGGATTAGGAGGCGGTTTAGCTGCGGGTTTTTTCTCTGGAACTGTACCTCCGGCTGATTTCCTTCAGGGAGCCAGAATGTATTTCTACCCCTGGAACGTAGTTTTCGGATTTGTGAAAATGTTTGTCTTTGGATTTATAATAACATCTGTATCATGTTATAAAGGCTATTACGCCAGTGGGGGTGCAGAAGGAGTTGGTAAAAGTACAACGAATGCCACGGTGTTGAGCTGTATTTTTGTACTGCTCGCAGATTTCATCTTAGCCGCACTACTACTATGATCGAGATTAAAAATCTTAAAAAAAGTTTTGGTGATCTGCTTGTTTGGGAGGATGTCTCTTTTCAAATAGATGATGGAGAAACTGTGGCCATAATTGGTCGTTCAGGATGTGGAAAGTCTGTGTTATTAAAACATATCAATGCACTGCTTAATCCTGATGAAGGTGAAGTTATCATTGACGGCAATAATATTCACGCGATGGACTACGTCGATCAGCGGAGATTACGTCAAAAGTTTGGAGTGCTTTTTCAGGGATCAGCGCTTTTCGATTCTATAAATACATTTGAGAATGTTGCATTTCCTCTTCGATACTTCACAAAACAATCAGAAGAAGAGATCAGGAAAAACGTGATGCAGTCTCTTGAGTATGTTAATCTTGAGGAAGCTGCAGATAAGGAGACATCAGAACTTTCCGGCGGTATGAGAAAACGTGTTGGGCTGGCACGGGCAATCGTACTTAGGCCACACTATATTATGTACGATGAACCCACATCGGGCCTTGACCCTCAAACTGCAGATGAAATCAACGAATTAATAAATGGAATGGCAAACACGTTAGATATAACTTCAATCGTGGTAACTCATGATATGCACAGTGTGCTTGAAGTTGCTGATAAAGTTGCGTTCTTGAATAATCAAACATTGAGTTGGTTCGGTACTTTAGAAGAAATGAAAAGGTCAGACCAACAAGACCTGCAGGACTTTATTACTGCAAGTGAATATCAAATAAAAGGTTAGGATAAATTGATGCTAAATTTAAGCAATGAAGTAAAAGTTGGAATCACCGTGCTGCTCGCATTTCTTGTAGCAGTTGTAGGATTCAGATTCATGAGAGATGTGCCAATTTTCAGGCAAACCGTGGAGATATCAACCACATTTGATCGTGGTGACGGCATTAGCAGGGGAAGTATAGTTTATGTGCGTGGCGTTAAAGTTGGGTCGGTCCGTAGCGTGTCACTCACTCCCGAGAATAGTGTACGAGTTGTAATGCAGCTTGATGGCACCACAAGGGTTCCAAAAGGTTCTGTTGCACAACTTACATCACTTGGCATTGTTGAAGGAAAATCTATTGTGATCCGGTTTAGCGATTCTGACGAATATGTCGAGTTTGGCGAGTCAATCGAAGGAGTTTATGTTGAGTCGATGACTGAAGTGCTAGGAAGTAGAAGTGAGGAAATTGCGGGTGATGTCTCTGAATCATTATCAGAACTGAACACATTTTTAAGGCAGTTAAACATAGCATTTGATGATGAAACGAGAGTAACGGTTAGTGAAACTCTTGAGAGTGCATCAAGAACTACCAAACAAATTGCTTCAATTTTAGAAGATAAACAGAGTGAAATTGACAGTGCAATAGATGCCGGTAGCAGAATGTTGAGTCAGCTGGATACACTGGCAACAGATAGTCGTCCGCAGATAGAAAGCATTATGGCCGCAATTGAGGAAAATGTAAATGAACTGGAAACAGTGAGAAAAGAGCTTGAGATTGCAACATCAAATCTCAATGAGATTCTTGAAAAAATTAATAGCGGTGAAGGAACCCTTGGAAAGCTAGTCAACGACCCTGCGCTTTATGAAAATCTCAATAGCTTGACGGAAGAAATGAATGAGCTTGTCAAGGGAATTAATGAGAATCCCGGTCGTTATCTAAGACACATGAGCATTATCGATCTGTTCTAATTTGTGTTAGTCTGAGAAATCAGTCAATTGCTCTTCGTTAGTTGTTGTCGTATATTTTCAGGCTCAAAAAGATTTTTTAAAATTAACTTAAATTGAAGGTTTAGAGGTTTTCTAATGGGTGTAATGGAAAAAATGAGAAACAGTACCGCGTCCATCTTGTGGATACTGATTTTTTCGTTCGGAGTCCTGTGGGTTTTGGCTGATGTGGACTTTTTTAGTGGTATGACACAGGGACCAAGAAACTTAGGTGAAGTAAATGGTGCTGAAATTTCATTGGAGGAGTATAATCAGAGAGTTAGTTTCTACACGGAGCAGTTCTCTCAGCAAACCGGACAACAACTCTCACCTGAAATTCGGGCAATGTATGAAAGTCAGGCTTGGGATGATCTTGTTGCTGCCCGACTGATTGAGCAGAAAATGAATGAGCTGGGAATCACAGTAACCAACACTGAGCTTTTGGACATGGTAACCGGTGAAAATCCAGATCCATTTATCAGGCAACAATTTCAATCTGAAGATGGAACCATCGACAGGATAGCACTTCGCGCCGCAATTGAAGCTCCTGAGAATAGCGAAGTATGGGTTATGATTGAGCAGCAGTTGCGCGATAACAGACGTCAGCAGAAAATGAACAACTTCATTGCTTCTGGAATGAGAGTGAGCTCACTTGAGGTTAGAAATGAATTTATCAGAGATAACTCATACGCTGATATAAATTTTGTACGCTTTCCATTCAGTGAAGTAGCAGATGACGAGCTTTCAGTAACTGACGATGAATTGCGGGAATTTTATCGTAACAACCAGAATCGTTATCAAAGAAGCGAATCTTACAGATTTCGATATGTAAGCTGGGATAAAACCCCTACACGTCGCGATACACTAAATACGATTGCTGAAGTTGAAGACCTTCGTATAGCGTTTCAAAATGCTACAAATGATTCCGTTTTTGTCAGAAGATATCAATCTTCAACACCTTTCAGAGGTGGTTTTGTAAATGTACAGGACATCCGTGACGAGTATCGACCTGTTATTGATCTCGAGGTAGGTGAAGTATCTGAAGTAATTTTAGTTGATGGTGATCCGCACGCGTTCAAAAAAATTGACCAGCGTGGAAATGAAATTAAATTTACCATCCTCTCATACAGGGTTGATGCAGATCCTATACTTACAATTGATCGCCTTGCTGAAGAAGCTGAAGAGTTCCGTTTCTATGCATCATCAGATGGATTTGAAACAGAAGCTGAACGAAATGAACTTGAAATCAGAGAGGCGAACGCATCAAAAGATAGTCCTTTCATACCGGGCTTGGGTCAGAGTATGAAGACCCTCAGCGAACTTGAGCGTTTAAGAGTAAATAGAATCTCAGACCCGATTGAACTTGATGATCAATTTATTGTTTTACAACTGCTCAGTAAAACGGAAGCCGGAGTCAGACCCTTTAATGAGGTTCGTGGACAAGTAGAAACGGCTGTGAAGAATGAAAAAAGAAAGCAGATTGTAAACAACCGTGTAATGGATTTGTTACGTGAAAACAGTGATCTTGAATCACTTGCCAATGCAGCAGGCAAATCAGTTCAGCAGGCAGAAGGAATACGAATGAGCGGATCTTCTATACCGGGAGCGGGTAGAGAGCTTGGTGTTATTGGAGCAATATTCAGCCTTAACGAAGGCGAGAAGTCCGGAGCCATTAGAGGTGAAAATGCCGTCTTTGTGATTGTTGCTGAGAATCTTGATATGGCTGATGCATCACAAATGACAAGCGCCCAGCGAAGTGACATTAGAAACCGACTAGAACAACAGAAGTTTACAGCTTTTAATCAAGTATTTGTAGAGCAGTTAAAAGAAGGGGCCTCAATTCGAGACAATCGAAGCAGAATTCTTCAATAATTGATCACATTGTAATTACTTAAAAAAGGGCAGGAGACTAAACTCTTGCCCTTTTTTTGTTTAAAATATCAGATATGAGCACACAACAAGACAATATTTGGATGCAGCGAGCGCTTAGTCTTGCCACTAAGGGGCTTGGTTATGTCTCACCTAACCCAATGGTAGGTTGTGTTGTGGTTTCAAAATCGGGTGATATTATAGGTGAGGGCTACCATGAGCGTTATGGTAAGTCTCATGCTGAAGTAAATGCAATAAACTCGGTCAAAGACGAAAAGCTTCTTGAAGGCTCAACAGTTTATGTTACCCTTGAACCGTGCTCTCATCATGGTAAAACACCACCCTGCTCGACTATGCTCTCTAAGTTACCGATATCGAGAGTTGTAGTTGCCATGCAAGATCCAAACCCTGAAGTGAATGGGAAAGGGATACAAGAGTTACAATCATCCGGAATAGAAGTTGAGGTTGGCGTTTTAAGAAAAGAAGCAGAAAGGCTAAATCAAATATGGCTTCATGCTTTAGACTTGAAAATGCCGTTTATCACGCTTAAAATTGCTCAAACAGCAGATGGATATATTGCGGCTCCCAATGGCGATT
>SKGY01000071.1 GCA_007117235.1 Balneolaceae bacterium | reverse complement strand
GTTAACAATGTAACGGGTAAAGTCAATATTGAAAATAGTGAAGGAGAGATAAGAGCACGAACAGTTTCGGGTGATATGATAACTTCGGGAATTGTGGGGGTGTTTATAGGTGCAACAGTTAGTGGTGATATTGAGACGGGTTTCAGGGATATTTCAAGAGGGGTATTTATGGAGTCGATTAGTGGCAACATCAGCACGAATCTTCCACAGAATAAAAGCTACAGTGTGCATGCAAAGGGTTTAAGGTATGATTTTGATCAGCTCAATAAGTCATATTCAAAAGTAAATATCCGTCCTGATCATGCAACAGTTGAAATCAGAGATGGAGGAATTCCCGTAAATCTTTCCACAGTATCAGGGGTAATAAGAGTTAAAGAGTTGATGGATTAAGCAATGATTACTCATGCTCTCCTTATTGTTATTACGATTTTGGGATCACCAATTACGGGCATGCAATCTGCCGTAACTGACACATCGTTTTTGGAAAGTGCCAATGAAGAGTTTAATCAGGATCAGTTTCTGTTTCCCGACTTGGGTGCTGAATTAATCTCTGAAGATATGATGAGTAATGACGACAAAATCATCTATATCAGGGATCAGTGGAGGTTTAAAGCAGGGGATGATACGAATTGGTCTGCCAAAGATTATGATGATTCAGGGTGGGATATTCTGAGCACCAATTTAACGCAAGCTGATCTCGCTTTCACTGACTGGAATGGGTTAGGCTGGTTTCGGAAGGAGTTAATTGTGGACTCAACCTTAGCCAGAAAACCAGTTGCACTTATTGTTGACAGACATCTGGGTGCGTCTGAAGTTTACCTGAACGGCAACAAAATTCGAGAACTAGGCACATTTTCTGTGAACCCTGATTCAGTGTCTGCTTTTAACTCCAATCAGCCATTAACTATCGTTTTTCCTGATAGTGGGCGCCATGTTTTGGCTGTTCGGTTTATCAATCCTAATGTATCAGAAACAGGACGTCTGTTAGGGAATAACGGCTTCAGAATACTTTTGGGTGACTGGGACTATTATCAATCACACCGATACTCGTTTATTTCAAAATGGACGGGAGTTAATATGTTTTATATCGGGGTGCTCCTTGCCGTTGCTTTAATTCACTTTTTGCTCTATCTGTTCTACCCAATAGAGCGCAGAAATCTCTATTTCTCTCTATTTGTGGCTTCTCTGGTAGCGATGACTTACCTCTTTTTTAGAATTGAACTGTCCGGGCTCACATTCGAAAAAATGTACCACATCAGATTTATTATGGTTTTGGAAATAATTGTACTTGTATTCGCTACCCGTTTTACTCATAGTCTGGATAAGGAGCGATCAAATAAATATGTGAATGCAGTTTTGCTGTCAGGTTTTATTTTTGCAGGAATAATATGGTTATTCCCAGCTCAGCTCTACCGATTGAGGGATATAGTGATCTTAATTTATCTCTCTGAAATCTTAAGGTCACTTGTACTGATGCTCAAACGTCGACAGCAAGGTATATGGATGATAGGTGCCGGAGTTCTGGTTTTTGTGATTGGTTTGGTTGCAAGTATTTTGATCAATTACGATGTGATAAGCGGCAACGTATCTGTAGTAAATATGGCATCAACCGGGGCGCTTATTTTTTCAATGTCGGTGTTTCTGTCGAATGATTTTGCTACTACCCAAAAGAATCTGGAAAGTAAGCTGATTGAGGTTCAGGAACTTTCAGAAAAGACTATCCGCCAGGAAAAAATTAATAAAGAGAGGGAACTGGAAACGAAATTACTGGAAGCTGAAAATAGAAGAAAGACAACAGAACTTGAGGAGGCACGGTCGTTGCAGCTCTCTATGTTGCCCAAAAAAATGCCGAGCTCGGATGAGATTGACATCGCTGTATTCATGCAAACAGCAACAGAGGTGGGTGGGGATTATTACGATTACAGTATGGATAAAAACGATGAGCTGGTTTTGGCACTCGGTGATGCGACGGGTCATGGCCTCAAAGCCGGCATTATGGTAGCCGCTGCAAAGAGCTATTTTCACACCCTGGTTCATGAATCAGATTCATTGTCGATGTTCAGAAAAATGTCCTCAGGGCTGAGAAATTTGAACATGAGGCTTATGTATATGGGAATGATTGTTGCGAGATATCAAAATCGAACGTTGGATATCGCAATAGCAGGCATGCCACCTGTTCTGCACTACTCTAAAGCTGATCATACAATAAGACAGATTAAGCTGAAAGGTCTGCCACTGGGTAGTAAGGTCAATTTTCCATACAAGAATGAAATAATCAATTTGGGAGAGGGTGATATTGTGCTCTTGATGAGTGATGGTATCATTGAGCTTTTCAATAAGAACCGTGAAATGCTTGGTATAGAGAGGATTGAAGATATCATCCAAAACTCAAATGGTTATTCAGCCAATGATATCATTAATCAGATCAGGCAGCTTTCAGAAGGGTGGTTGTCCGGTATGCCGCCAAATGATGATATCACTCTTATGGCGATTAAAATTAAAGGTAATTGAAACTTCAAAACAGGCGAACCGTACATCCGCTTATGAAAAATCTGACACTGCTTTTACTCATATTTTTTTGTAGCAACTCCCTAATCATTGCTCAGACAAGTGACGAAGATCCCTTTAAGCGAGATCCGTTTTTTACGAAGTCATTGGATGATTTTTTCGGCTTAACCACAGAAGAGGAAATTGAAGAGAGTGAAGAGAAACGGACAACTGAAAAAGTTTTCAGAACTCTTTCATATACAGGCATTGATCTTGGTGGAGGCTTTGAAGCCGGACCCTATTTCAGTAATGAGCTTTACAGCCAGTATCCAAATTTGCCAATGATTCACTTTAATAGGGTCAATGGTCTGTTTCTCGGTGTGCGAAAGGAGAGAATGCAGTGGCACCAATACAGCAGTCTGTTTAGTATCCCTCATATACACCCGCATGGATTTATTGGCTATGGTACAGCCTCAAAAGATTGGGAATATTCACTTGGAGTAGAGCGAAGGTTTGGAGAAAAACGGCGCTTCATGATTGGCACAGAGTTTTATGATGCGATATCCACTGAAGATTATAACAGAACCGGCTTGATTGAAAACTCACTCACTTCCTTCTTTGCTGCTTATGATTACATGGATTATCAAAAGATGCAGGGTTTTGGAGTCTACGCAGTTCATCGGACCGCAAGATGGTTCGAAACAGCTTTTAGCTACAATAGAGACAGCTACTCTTCCCTTAATCAAAATACATCATACACTCTATTCGGCAATTCAGATAACTATCGCATAAATCCTCCCGTCGATGCCCTATCTGATAAAATTGAGATGGACAGATACAGTGCGTCTATAGCATTTAACCCCAAAAATATATTGGTTGCTGACAGGTTT
>SKGY01000088.1 GCA_007117235.1 Balneolaceae bacterium | reverse complement strand
AGCCCGAATCAAAACCTGAAGAGCATGATGAGATGCTATTCATCATTATCCATCAGGTGTATGAACTTTGGTTCAAACAAGTACTTCATGAGCTTGATAAATTCAGGAAGGATTTAGAGACGGGGAATACCTGGGGAGCCGCAAAAACCATGCGTCGAATTCTCACAATCCTCAAAACAATGGTTTCACAGATCGATATTCTTGAGACGATGACACCGCTTGAATTCAACAGTTTCCGGGGATTTCTGCAAAATGCCAGCGGATTTCAATCCGTGCAGTTTAGGGAGATGGAGATAGTTTGCGGGATGAGATCAAAGCACATCATAGACGTTCACAAAGATCAGCCGCACCTGCAAAAGAATCTGTTGGATCGTGAGAAAGAGTCCACAATATGGGAAAGCTTTTGCAGCTACTTAGAACAGCGGGAATACAATGTCGAGAAACCGGAACGGGTAAACGAGCAGGGCTTAACTCACGAACCCTCCGATTACAATCAGAAGCTACTGATTGATGTGATGAACAACGACCCGGAAGCGGCACTGCTCTGTGAGCTGTTGATTGATTACGACGAAGGGCTGATGGAGTGGCGATACCGACATGTAAAAATGGTTGAACGAACGATAGGCACCAAAAAAGGAACCGGTGGCTCCGACGGCTCCAAGTATCTCCGCCAAACGCTCAACAATCCTATTTTTCCTGATTTATGGGCTATAAGGTCGAGGTTTTAGGGGGGGTCGTTTCAGTTTTCCGGACATCTTTTAAAAGGAAGGGCTCGAAAGTCCCCTCTTGAGAGGGGATTTAGGGGTGTGTAAAGCATAAATCTGAGTCAACTCCGTGAACACACCCCTCGCTTGTTCGCTCTTCGCTCACTGCACTTTTCCCCTCTCAAGAGGGGACTTTTAAATCTCAACCCTAATTGGATTTAATACGCCATAATCACCCGCCAATTCTCTTTAGCAACCTCCCCAAAAACTTATTCCCGTACACTTTTTTGATGTGCTCCATATCGGCAATTACTACCAGCTCGCGGCGGCTTCGGGAGAAGGCAACGTTAAGTAAGCGAGGAACACTCAGTCCATTTTTCTCTTCATCAAGCGGACGCACGGAGTAGTGTCGTGTCTGTCCCCGCTGTTTTTCACCGCTCATTACTGTATCAAAAATAATGTAGTCTTTTTCGCGGCCCTGGAAGGTGTGAATGGTTCCTACTTCCACGTTTCGGATCCCAGCATCATATAGCCTGTTTCGGATGTCGTACACAGCACTCCGAAATGGAACGATAATTCCAACCTGCTCCATAAAAATACCGCGACCCTCCATGTTTTTAACAAGCCGTTCGAGTACCTCCTGATGCACCATGTTAACCGGTTTAAATCCTCTCTCACCCGTCTTCTGCTCTAAATGCGGGCCATACTTTGATGTATTGACCAGATGGAATGCCCGATCGGAGACTTCACTCAAAGAACGGTCATCCTGCTTATCGGTTTTCAGTCGCCCTTCATAAAAAACAGTACTGATCACATCAGCCAGTGACGACTCAAGCCGATACTGTGTATCAAAAAACGATGTGAAATCCGGGTTTTTATCGTGCCATCTGAAAAGCTCTTCGCTTTTTACCGCGTTGGACACTGTGGTAAATATGTCTTTCTCAAGAAAATCCCTGGCATCGTTGTCTGTAGTAAGTGCGATTGGCGGTAGCTGCATCGGGTCACCCACAACCACCATATGCCATTTAGCGTGAGCTGCGAGAACCATGAGATACGGAAGATTCGCCATCGATCCCTCATCCACAACTACCGCATCAAATTCAAGATCGTGGAACAGGTCTGATGTACAAACTTTTGCCAGTGTGGTAGCAACGAACTGCTTCTTCCAAAGCTCTGCGCGATCGCTCACGTGGCTTAATTCATCAAGCTTCTCTTCGAGCAGTTCGAGCCCACCGGCATCTTTGATCTTTTGATCTATCAGCTTTAACTCCAGTTCCTGATTTCCGGTTGGCTTCTTTCCTTTTGTTAAGCGTTTTTCCACAGCCCGAAGTGCATCCTCTCTTCTCCTTAGAAGATCGATCCATTCACCGGCTTCCAGCTTCCGTTTTTCAACTGTCTTCTCAATCTGAACATCAAAAGCGATCGGCTCAAGACGGTCGTCGTTAAGTGCGGAATCACCAAATCTGGTAATTTTTTCCTCTCTTAGGTTTACACCAATCTGCTCCATCGCTTCCAATGCACTTAATAAACCAACATCAACAGCGCGATTTGTATTCGATGCAAACAGCACCTTTTTCCCTTGCTTCAGATAGTTGGCTATAATAAAACCAAGCGTCGCCGTTTTTCCTGTTCCGGGTGGTCCCCATATAAAGAGAGTCCGGCGGGTCATCGCTTTTTGGATGGCGTCAAGCTGAGCATCGTTTCTCATGCCGTCCTGTTCAATTTCATCACCTCCGGGCACAACTTCCCCGTTTGGAGAAAAGAGTCGCTCTAATCGTTTAAACTCTCCATTTTCATCATCCTGAAGTTTGATGACCTCAGTTAAAGTCCGCTTTAAAATAAAATCGTTTTCCCACTCTACATGAAGCTGATCAATTCTGCTGCCGGTATCCTCGGGAAATCGCAGGGTAATAACATTTTCCTCAAACGTAACCGGATGAACCGTCCAGCTTTTTCCGTCTGATGTTGCCTTGATCTCTTCAGCAAAACGTATTGCCGATTGGTGTGATTCAAACTTATAGTCAGTAGTATCTGAAGTTCCGGTGTTAGTTTTTGTACCATTAAACAGAATATCCGTAGAAGGCTTCTCTCTAACTGTCTCGATCTCCGATTCGAGTGCGTAAATGGCTTGCTGAAGTAGTTTTTTGATCTCTGACATATTGAGTGAAAAGTGAAAAAGCACCCACCTGTGCTAAAGCTTCGGTGGACAAGAAAGTGAAAAGTGTGGCTCTGAGGCCTCAAACCCTGCCGATCTTTGGATTATTTCAAGAGTTCAAATATAGTGAAGTAGAGTGTGGATATCAGCCGGACTTTGACAAAAAACTCTAATCGAAACCAAATTTTAGAAAAGGAGTCTCCCCTCCTTTTTAAGAGCCTGTCCGGCACCCGACAGAAGGGGCCGGGGGTGGTTCAACATTTCAGTTCAGATCACGAAGTCTTGAAATTAATTTTCAATCTCATTTCAACCATCTCAAAATTTTCGCCAACTGGCGCATCCAATAAATAGAGTCCTACCCTCTTTGCGGTGATCTTTTGCACCGTAGAGAAGGGAGGCAGAGGGGTGAGTCACTGATCCCAAAGCTCAGCCCGAATCATCTCCGCACTTTTTTCTGAGATAATGTATTCCAATTTGATTCTTCTCTTCTCCGGTACTTTAGATTCAACAAGCCGAGAGCTCGCAGGTGTATATACAATCAAGTCTGTATTTCTGACGAAAAGGGGTAATGACTTCCCGTATGTGGCACCGGCAACAAACGCCCCTTCAAACTGCATAATCGACTTCAGCTCATTTATAATTTTGGGAATCGTGTCCTCCTCAGCTGTAACCAGACCAATTGCTTCTATTCCTGCCCGATCAACTATTGAAAGGAGTACATCTGCATCATAGTGAAATACCACAGGCAGAATTCTGATTGAGTCGGATAGTGACCTAAATTCACTCACCATGTGAATTGGCACGAATAGAGCATCGAAGTTCACAGCCTCATCGTAATCGTCGGCGAGAAGCGTGTCACTTTTAACCCCAATTTGGTTTTTGATGGAGTTAGACAACAGACTTGCCAGCTCTCTGTTTTCACCAACGGTTGCAATACTCTGAATTCTGTCGGGCCACTCCATAAAGCTGATCTGCTCTTCAAAAATTGCCTCAATTTCAGCTTCATCCAATCCATAACCGATCAGCTCTTCAAGAACGGTTTGAATTTTTTCAGTTCCGAGCTCGAGCCGCTGTGATTTATCAAGTGATGTACTCTGACGCTTGACCACAAATCCCCGACCCTGCTCAGCATCAATTAACTCTTCCTCCTCTAGTTTTTGATATGCCTTTCTCACGGTATGAAAACTAGCGCCAAGCTGCCGGCCCAATTCCCGGGTTGATGGCAACAGTTCACCCACCTGGAACTGCTTAGTTGAGATCATCAGGCGAATACGATCGGCGATATGTTTGGAAGAGTGTTTCATGTTGTCACAAAAGGTACTACAGCCGTGACTGATTCACCAACTTCTCTTACAAAGTTCGATTAGATACATTACGCCGATTTTTAAAAGAAAGATAGGCTTCAGATAAACCCGGGATTTAAATCCCGAGCTCTCTCATATACTCTGCATTTGCAACGATTGCATCAAGTGGCGTGGTGCCTGTGTAGGCTTCCTGCTCTACGATGAAATATTTCATTCCATTCTCTTTGGCAAGCGGAAGAAGCTCAGAGAAATTGATGGTACCTGTTCCCAAAACGGTTGATTCGGGCTCATCGCCATTAGCAAGATCTTTCACATGGCATGAAGTGAATCGCCCGGGATATCGTTGAATCCACTCTGCCGGATCCTGTCCTGCCGCAACAAACCAATAGATATCCATCTGCTGTTCTACCAGGTCAGGGTCTGTTCTCTCCATAAGAACTGTCTGAGGGAGTTCGCCATCCATCTCAACAAATGTATAATCGTGATTGTGATAGGCAAATTTAACCCCTGCATTGTTAGCTGTTTGCCCTATCTGATTAAACTGATCGGCAATGGCTTTATAATCATCAAGTGTATCCTGAGGACCTATCCAGGGACAAATCAGATATTCAACGCCAATTTCCGCTGCCTGATCTGCCTTACGTTCAAAATCTTCAAACACATTGGCGTGACTCGAGACCATTGTCATCCCAAGTTCATCCATTAACTCTTTAAAATTCCTGTTTCCCATTCCCCAAAATATTCCGTCCGGCCCATCAAAACTCTCAATTTGTTTATAACCGGCTTCGGCAACCTGTCTTAGAGTGGCTTCAGGATTATCAAAAATCACATCACGAAGTGTCCATAGTTGCAGCCCAAACGGGGCAACGCCATTTCTGGCAGAATTACAGGATGAAAGGAATGGAATTCCGCTTAAAGCCAACCCGGAGGCAAGCAGGCCTGATGTTTTCAAAAATGATCGTCTTGAGCAATCCATAATAAGATCTTTGGTTAGTTGAGGTGATTACCTGTCGAGAATACTGAAGAAAAGTATTTACTGCAAAAATGGTTATTTTCTATGCAGAAATTAACAGAATATCATCAACTACATGGACCCCCAACTTAAAATCATATTTGGCCTTCAGGCTTTCGGAGCTTTCATTCTCATGATGGTTGTCATCTACTTCGCTTTTGATCTGGGCTTGTTGATTAGCGCTGCAATTTCTGCAGGTACAACATGTATCATCGGCTTTTGGGGGTTTTTTAAATACAACCGGCTCAGTAAGAATAAAAAGTCTAACGAATCATATGGCTCTGATACCTGAGAAGTAAACTATCATCACCATCTCTTGCCAACAGGTATAGGGGAAGGGCTACGTTTTTGATGATTCTTATTGGCCTTGAATTCCCGGTTCGGTAGGTGAAGCGGTGCTTTACGAATCCTAAGCCACGCAGGATGCAATCTTCACTAAGATACTGAACTCATCAAGGCGGGGCCTTGGATTCGTGCCGCGTAACCGAAGCGAACGCATCGGGAATTCATCGCCTTGATTTTTTGGTACTTTTGCATCAAGGCAAAAGTACCAATGGAGAAGTCAGGAAAAGTTCAAAAACTCAAAATGAAACCCCAAGCTGCCGCCAGCTACTTAGCCAATCTCTTCAACTCACTCAATAATAGCAGCGCTTCAATCGGGGTCATTCTTTCGGGGTCACTGGCATCCAGTTTGTTGAGGAGAGTCTCCATATTTGGATCCATCTGAGAACCAAACAGCGTCATCTGAGGAAGCTGCTCCTGATTTTCAACCTGTTTAACCGCCCGTTTTGCCGCCTCTTTTTTGTTTACTCCCTGTTTAATGGCGCCATTTCCATCATGGCTCACATCCAGGGTGTGACTCTCAAGGTTGGTTAAAATCTCTTTTGCCCGTTCAATCACCACCTGTGGTAAACCAGCCATGTTAGCTACCTGAATTCCATAACTGTGATCGGCACCGCCACGAACCATCTTCCTCAAGAAGATCACTTTACCATCGTGCTCTTTAACCTGAACATTAAAATTTTTAATACGGTCATAACGCGCTTCCAGCTCGTTCAGCTCATGGTAGTGGGTGGCAAAGAGTGTTTTTGCGGCCACCTCCGGCTTGTTATGCAGATATTCAGACAGCGACCACGCAATACTGAGTCCGTCAAAGGTACTCGTTCCACGGCCTACTTCGTCAAGCAGAATGAGTGATTTTGGGGTCGCGTTATTGAGGATGTTGGCTGCCTCATTCATTTCAACCAGAAATGTACTCTCTCCTGCAGCGAGGTTATCAGATGCACCCACCCGCGTAAAGATTTTATCAACAAGTCCAATCGTGGCTTTCTCAGCCGGAACAAAACTTCCGATTTGTGCCATCAGCACAAGGAGTCCCGTTTGGCGCAAAATAATACTCTTACCCGCCATATTGGGACCGGTTATCATCAAAATCTGAAATTCACTGTTATCCAGATAGATATCATTTGGAATAAATGGCTCTCCCGGAGGTAGTGTTCTTTCTACAACCGGGTGACGCCCTTTTTTCACATCAATCACATCATCGGTGGTAACTTCGGGGCATACATAGCTGTTTCGAAAAGCTATTTCAGCAAAACACTGAATGCAGTCCAGCTCGGCCAGTGCATGAGCATTTTGCTGTACATCATCAGCAAATTCTGCCACGTAAAGCCTGAGTTCCTCAAACAGTTCACCCTCAAGAGTTTTACTTCTGTCTTCTGCAGAAAGAACCTTCTCCTCCACCTCTTTAAGCTCAGGGGTAATATACCTCTCAGAATTAACGAGGGTCTGCTTACGGATGAAATGTTCGGGCACTTTATCTTTGTGGGTGTTGGTCACTTCAATGTAGTATCCAAACACTTTGTTGTAGCCAATTTTCAGTGATGGTATACCCGCTTCCTTCGCCAGTTTATCTTTTATCTGGGCAATATATTTTTTCCCGTTTCGTGCAATTTCACGAAGCTCATCAAGATCGTCATTAAATCCTTCGGCTATCATTCCACCATCACGAATACTCGCCGGTGGCTCCTCAACCAAAGCGGTATTTACACGTTCCTGCACATCAATCAACAGCTTAATTCGGTCGTTGATTGAATCCAGTAAGTAATCATTACTATTTGCAAGCTGCATCTTAACTCGCGGAATTTGCGCAAGCGACAGCTGTAACTGTTTTAAGTCTCTGGCGTTGGTTCTGCCAACGCTGATTCGGCTTATCAAACGCTCGAGATCTCCAACTTGTTCAAGTTCATCGCGTAGCTCTTCTCGTCGATTATGATCGTTCACAAATACTTTTACAGCCTGTAGCCGATGATTAATTGGCTTCACCTGTTTTAGCGGACGCATAATCCATTTTCGTAATAACCGTCCACCCATCGCAGTACAAGTCTCATCCAGAATGGATACAAGCGTGCCCTCTGTTCCGCCCTCCTGCATGCTTGCTGTAAGCTCAAGGTTACGTTTTGTTGAGCCGTCGAGAGACATGTAATCCGCATTCTCATAAGCGTAAAGCCTTCTCAAATGGGCAAGCGATGATTTCTGGGTCTCCTGCATGTAGTGCAAAAGTGACCCTGCAGCGGTATGCGCAATCTCCAGCTCTTCCACCCCATACCCTTTTAACGAGTGCGTTTTAAAGTGATCAGTTAATAACTTATACCCGTAATCACCCTCATAAACCCAATCTTCTATGTGGGTAATATTGTATCCGTTCAGCTCGTCCGGAGTTTTATTTTTGAATTTTTTCTGAAGAAGCACTTCCGACGGCTGAAGTGATTGCATTAAACTGTCGAGTTCTGCTCTTGATACCTGGCTCAGGGCAAACTCTCCGGTTGAAATATCAGAAAAAGCGACACCTGCCGTGCCTCCTGTCCAAAAAATAGAGGCGATATAATTATTCCGTTTATGGTCGAGCAGCTTCTCAGACATGGTAACGCCGGGAGTGGTTACCTCCGTAACTTCCCTGTTTACAATTTTGCGCCCTGCACTTTTAGCCTGCTCGGGATCTTCTGTTTGCTCACAGATTGCCACCCTGTAACCACGCTTTACAAGTTTTGGCAGATAGGTATCGAGAGCGTGGTAGGGAAAACCTGCCAGTGGAGTTTGATCACCGCCATTGTTCCGTTTTGTTAACGTAATACCAAGTTCCTTACTGATAAGAACAGCATCATCCGAAAACGTCTCATAGAAATCCCCCACCCTAAACAACAAAATGGTTCCGGGGTGTTTCTCTTTGATATCAAAATATTGCCGCATCAGCGGTGTCTGTTGCTTCTTACTCATTATGAGCTTTTGTTCAGATGAATTTCGGATATGGTCCTGTAAAGGTATTGAATTCTCGGCTTTTTTTAGACGTTCTTACAGCATTAGTTTGATCGATTGTTGGCATTCAAGTTCGTTCCGTTTATTTTTGCCTTGTCTATGTTGGATATAAATAAACAAAAGTTTAAAAAATATTGGCGGTTTGTAGGGGAATTAAGCCTTAAGAAGCATGTGTTTTTTAATGCTTCAGCTATAACATTTAACCTTGTTATTTGTGCTATTCCTTTCACGCTGATATTAATTTCCATACTCGGTTATGTTCTCTCAATTGATGCTGCTTTTGAAGAACTGATGCGTTATGGTAGAGAACTTTTCCCAAGTTTCAGCTTTGAAACACAGGGGGGCGATGTAATTGAAGGAGCCGTTACGCTTGAAGCATTGATTGAACCTCTCGTTGGTGCCAGACAGATTTTCGGTATCGTTGGTTTGGCTATCCTACTGCTCTTTTCTCAGGGTTTATTTCATACACTCAAACATGTATTGTTTGAAATATTTGATATTGAGGACAGAAGACATCCGGCCATGGAGCTTGTTTACAACTTTTTTGCTTTTGGAGTGATTGGCGGTGTTTTTCTCTTTTTCAGCATGGCCATTTCGATTATCTCTTTATTTCCAATCAGTAATATTTCTATCCCTTTTACAGAAATTGTGATTGAGCTTGGGTGGATAACCGACTTACTTACTAATGTAGTCCCCATAATCTTTACTCCGCTTCTGTTTTATGCAATTTTCCGCTATGTAAGTGAACGAAGAATTGCACCGAAAGTGGCCATAGTGGCTTCTCTCTCTTATTCTTTGATGTTTGAGTTGGTTAAATTTGGAGTTGGTCACTATCTCGAGTACGCACTCACCGCTTATCGTTATTTTTATCAGGGATATACAGTGCTTGTCATTCTCGGTTTATGGGTCTTTTATACAGCCGTTCTGTTTGTTGTAACATCCATTTTGGCTCGGGCATATCAGGATGTTTATCTGAATAAAAAGAGTAATAAAAATCCATATACAGCGATTTCATAAGAATGCCCTCCGATTCAAAAACACTGCCCCGATCTTTCTTTGCCAATCCGGACGTTGTAAACGTAAGCCGATCACTACTTGGGAAAGTTCTATGCACAGATATTGACGGTCAATTCACATCATCAATCATCACAGAAACTGAAGCATATTGCGGTCGCGGAGACAAGGCTTGTCATGCTTATAATGGCAAATATACTGAGAGAACGAAAGTAATGTATGGCCTGCCCGGCACAGCTTATATTTACCTCTGTTATGGAATTCATCATCTTTTCAATGTGGTAACTAACAAAGAAGGCCTTGCTGATGCTGTTTTAATACGAGGTGTAAAACCAATGGTAGGATATGACATGATGACTGAAAGAAGAGGAATCACCAACTCTAAGCAACTCACAAACGGGCCGGGGAAGTTAACTCAGGCGATGGGTATCACTACAGATTATAATAGCTGTGATCTACTAAAACCCCCAATATGGATTGAGGATCACGATTACTCTATTTACGATCATCAAATCGAAATATCGAAAAGGGTTGGTATTGATTATGCCGAGGAAGATGCCGACAAGCCCTGGCGGTTTATCATCCCTCACTCCCTTCTCACCTGATGTGACAGTTTCGTAACTGTTTCTTGACAGAAACATGAAACACGTGGCTAATTAATTGAATTCATTTATAAAGAATGAAATGGAACTGTTCACTACAGACATTAGTTTGACATTGAACAATTAATTAAAACAATTAAATAAATATGTGTCAAAAAATTACTACTTCAATTATCGCAGCTGCTTTTCTATTGGTCTCAGCAGCGTTTACTACTATCAATGACAACGATTCAGCCACAGCATGGCAAATCGATAAGTCACACAGTGCTGTGAACTTCACCATTAATCACTTCTTCACTCCGGTTGATGGTTCTTTCGATGAATATGAAGCAGTTGTTAATTTCGACCCAAGCAATTTAGGTGAAAGCAGCATCGACGTTACTATTCCTGTTTCAAGTGTAAATACAAGAAATGCACGCAGAGACGGTCATTTACTAACAGACGACTTTTTTAATGCAGAAGCATTTCCAAATATTCGTTTTGTGAGTAGTGAAATTATACAAGATGGTGAAAATAATTTCGTTGCCCGCGGCCAGTTAACAATTCGCGACGTAACCCGAGAGTTTGATCTGCCTTTTGAGCTGCTTGGTGTGATGGATCACCCGATGCGCGAAAATACAACCGTAGCCGGAATTGTTGCTTCAGCTCAAATCATGAGAAATGATTTTGGTGTGGGTACAGGTGACTGGAGAGCAACTGCAGTTGTTGGTGACAGAGTTAATATCCAACTGAATCTTGAGTTGTTGACATCAAACTAAGCCGGTATTTTTTAAGTTTACAGGCTCTGACATTTGAGAAAGTCTGGTAAAGCGTGTTTATCCAATATGGTCATTCTGAACTTGTTTCAGAATCTCCCAATTGCGCGAAGATTGGAGATCCTGAAACAAGTTCAGGATGACTGAAAGCACATTGACACACTTTACCGGTCGATCTTATCATTAAGTCAGGGCCTTTTTTTATGCTTTGGGATTTCTAAATGCTGAATAACTTTTTTCATTTCTATTGAGAATCTCTCCCACACTTTTGCTTTTCAACCCTTATATTTATTCTCACAACTACCAAAATGAAGATCAGGTTTCATGAATAAAAAGACATTCTACATAATCGCAGGTTTTATTGCATTTGCCGCACTTGCGAGACTACTACCTCACGCCTATAACTTTACTCCGCTTGGAGCAATTGCACTGTTTGGAGCGGCATATTTCAAGAATAAAAAATGGGCTTTAATTATACCCATTGCTGCATTGTGGATGAGCGATCTGATTTTGAATAATGTAATGTATGCTGCTTATTACGACGGTTTCGCCTGGTTTACCGGTGGATTCTTCTACATCTATGGCGCTTTTGCCATGATTGTTATTTTGGGTTATTACCTGCTCAAGAAAGTAACCTTACCTAGAGTGATTGGCGGTGCATTTGGAGCATCGGTCATATTTTATGTTGTAAGTAATTTTGGCGTTTGGTTGTCAAGCCCAATGTATCCGCTTACAGTTGAGGGCCTGATTGCGTGTTACACTGCTGCCATTCCATTTTTTCACAACACATTAGCAGGTAACATTGTCTATTGCGGAGTTCTGTTTGGCGGGTTTGAGTGGCTACGTTCACAATACCCATCTGTTCAGCTTGTTAATGCGGAATCGTAAGCATTACCGGCAGTGAAGAAAAAAATCATCATTATTGGTGCCACCTCAGGTATTGGAGAAGAGCTCGCTCGGCAATGTATTGAGAAAAACTACATTGTTGGCGGAACAGGCAGACGTGTTGAACGCCTGAAGGATCTGAAGGATGAGCTTGGTGATGATTTTCATTTTATTGAAATGGATGTTACCAATCATGAAGAAGCAAAAGCGAACTTAAAGAAGTTAATACATGAGATGGGTGGCATGGATATCGCGGTATTAAATGCCGGCATCTCTAACTATCAGGGGTCATCAATCACTGCCATGGAACAGATGGTGATTGATGTAAACGTCAGTGGTTTTGTTCAACTGTTCGGCGCCGCATTTCAATTCTTCAAAAAACAAGGTCACGGTCAAATTGTTGGTGTATCAAGTATTGCCGGACTATTTGGTTCTTCGAGAGCTGCACCCTATAGTGCTTCAAAGGCGTTCATATCTACCTACATGCAGGCTTACAGACAGCGGAGTAATAAAATTCGTGATGAGATAGCAATCACTAACATCATTCCCGGCTTCGTTGAAAGTGAAATGACTGAAGGTAAGAGAGGAATGTTTTGGGTTGCTGATACCAAAAAAGCCGTAAAGCAGATGCTCAACGATATTGAGAAGAGAAAATCCCGCTCCTATATTACAAGAAGATGGAGGCTTGTAGCGTGGCTTATCAAACTGACTCCCAATT
>SKGY01000221.1 GCA_007117235.1 Balneolaceae bacterium | reverse complement strand
TTTTTATTCCTGAACCGGACTCTATCTGCATGGTCAGCATCTCGGCAAAGCCACCCGCCCATAGTCCAACGGTGCTGAGCATCGCTTTTCTGGAGTGGGTAAAACCAGGCATAGGTACATTTTCATATCTTTCTCCAAGATCAATCAGCAGTTCAGCACATTCTTTTACTTGATTGATAATCTTTTCAAAAGCATCCATCTCATACAGTCTTAATGCGGTAAGCACCTGATCGTTTCGGGATCGGCCTGTATGTATTTTATTGCCTAAATCATCAAGCTCATTAATCAGGTAATTTTCAATGGCGGTGTGCATATCCTCATCCTCAACTGTGATTTTGAATTCCCCTTTTTTCCAAAGAGAATAGACCTCATCAAGTTTGGTAATCAGCTTCTTCAGCTCTGTTTTACTCAGGATATCGGCTTTATGCAGTGCTTTGGCATGTACTTTGGACCCTTTTACATCATAGGGAACCAGTACCTGATCAAGTTCATAGTCGTTGCCTACAGTAAAAGCTTCCACTTTTTTTGCGATATCGGATTGAGTATCGGTTGATTTTTTTTGCCAGAGTTTGGACATGGGTTTTTGGGGATTTAATGTGTTTGATATTAGACCTGAATCTCTGTTCAGGAGTAGAATCTCCCCTCCTTCTCAAGGAGGGGTCGGGGGTGGTTAAAATTCTTTTAAGTGGATAGAAAATTAGGAAGTTAACTTATAGCCTTGTTGAAACCACCCCTAAATCCCCTCCTTAAAAAGGAGGGGACTTATTGGTTACCAATTTCAACGATTTTATCTCGAACTCACGTTAATTTATTCATTTCAACCTTTTTTCACTTTTGCGTTTTGCCTTCTCAGATCTCACTAAGCGGGCAAGCTGCCCGCTGTACTTTTTACCACCTCTTTCTTCAGCTGATAGGCAGTTTTCTGTGGTAAATTCCACAGCTCAATAAATCCTGCCGAAGCATTTTGATTAAAAGCAGCAGACTTGTTAAACGTTGCAAGGTTTTCATCGAACAAAGAATAGGGAGATGATAGGGCAACAACATCGCAGTTTCCTTTATATAACTTAATTGTTACTTCTCCGGTCACCTTCTTGTTCTGCTCATTGATGTAGGCCCGGATGTTATCCATTACAGGCTCAAAATATTTGGCACCATAAATCAGATAAGCCCACTTCTGGTCCATGAACCCTTTCAGTTCATTCTCCTCCCGTGTCGATACCAACTGCTCCAGGTTTTTGTGTGCCTGAATCAGAATGGTAGCCGCAGGATTTTCATAAACACCTCTCACCTTCAGACCCACAATCCGGTCTTCAATCAGATGAAACACACCCACGGCATGCTTGCCTCCGATCTCGTTAAGCAGCAGAATCAGGTCTTTCTTGTCATAATTGATGCCGTTCAGCGATACCGGCTCACCTTGTTCAAAGCCGATTTTCACCAGCTCTTCTTCGTCGGGTGCCTGTTGCGGGGTATTGGCCCATTTCAGGATGTTCTCTAGCGGTGGAATCAGTTCGGGGTTTTCAATCTCTCCTCCCTCCCCGGTGTTGGCCCACATATTTTCGTCGTACGAATAGGGGCTCTTCTGTGTTTGTTCAACCGGAATGCCGTTTTCAATAGCGTAGGCGATCTGCTCGTCTCTACCCATGCTCCACTCTCTAACAGGTGCTATGATTTTCAGCTCAGGATTCAGCGTGGTGATATAGCTCTCGAACCGAACCTGGTCGTTCCCTTTGCCGGTACAGCCATGAGCTATCACCTCGCAGCCAAATTCGGCAGCAAATTGAACGGCCAGTTGAGAGATCATCACTCGTCCCAACGGACATCCAAGTGCATATCCGCCCTGGTAATCGGCATTGGCTTTCACCGCTTCGGTGCAGAGTTCGGCGAATTCATCTTTCGCGTCGTATACGATGGCATCCTTTGCACCAAGCTTCAGCGCTTTCTGTTTAATAGCATCAAGATTGTCAGCTGTTTGACCAATATTTACCGTGAGTGCAATAACGTCACACTCATACTCCTCCTGTATCCACTTCAGCATTATGCTGGTATCTAGACCACCGGAATAGAGCAGCAGACATGTATTGAAGGTTCCTTTTTCCGCTTCGTGTGAAGCTACTTTTTTATATGTGGTTTGATTTTTCATGGTTTTGATCTTTTTGAAATTTGGTTGATAGAAGTCCCCTCTTGAGAGGGGACTTTTACTGATCCATTTGTTTTAATTTTCGTTGTTTCACCTGCAAGAAATGTTGCAAAAACACCCTTCGAAACAATCATCCTATTTTTGGCTTGCTGATACACCCACGAATTTTTGTGATCTATCACGTCGTCAGTAACTTCGATCCCCCGGTGGGCGGGGAGGCAGTGCATAAAGCCGGCACTGCTTTTAGCATGTGAAAAGAGTTTGCTGTTTACTTGGTATGGCTGGAAGTATTTGATCTTTTCATCGTACAAATGCTCTTCACCCATTGAGATAAAGGTGTCGGCATAAATCACATCCGTTTCGTAAACCGCTTCGAAAGGATCTATTGTTTGGATAAACGTACCACCGTGCTCAACTGCCAGAAGTGAAAAGTATCCGAGCTGATCCTCATTCCAGGAATAATTCTCCGGCCCGGAGAATTTCATGGTATGACCAAATTTTAAGCCGATTTCAATTAGAGAAAAAGCAACATTGTTAGCATCACCCACATATGTGATTGTCAGTTTCTGATCTTTGCCAAAATTCTGTTGCAACGTAAAAAGATCAGACAGGGCCTGCATTGGGTGGTGCTGGTCACAAAGCGCATTCACTACAGGTATTTCTCCGTAATCCGCCATTTTTTTCAATGTACTGTGAGAATAGACCCTGGCAAACATGGCATCACACCATTGTGATACATTCATCATTGCATCTT
The DNA here is from genome assembly GCA_007117235.1 of Balneolaceae bacterium. Taxonomy (GTDB): domain Bacteria; phylum Bacteroidota; class Rhodothermia; order Balneolales; family Balneolaceae; genus Rhodohalobacter. The sequence continues at coordinate 9,586 of SKGY01000221.1, read as the reverse complement.
GCAGCGATTCTCGGCTACTAAAAGGCACGGCTTTACCGCTTGAAAAAATCAGGTTTGCATCAATTGAAATTACGTTTCCATTGAGGTGATTGATCGCAGCTTCAGTTCCCGCCTTTGTTCGGAGTGAAGGCTTCTCAAACACAAAAGCGATGTTTTTTCCTGTAAGCAGTGGTTTTGGGTATTTCTCAAGCTGTTCACTCAGATCGAAAATTGATTGGATTTGATAGGTATCAAGATCTCCAATTGTTAATAGATGGTTCATGGATACAAGTTTTTAGATTATTGGAAATAAATTATTGGGTTCGGGAAAGGCAGGATTCTGATGAGATATATCAATCAGTTTTCAAAAACTGAAGACATAAAAAAAGCCCCGACAATTGTTATTGTCGGGGCTTGTGATAAATCCTGGTAGTCTAAACTACACGCACTGCTATCACACGCCCAAAGGGCGGCGACGGCGTAGAGAAATGATTGCTGAGTGTGCGTTTAATTCCATACTTCAAATTTGCACTCTTCCGCTTTAAGATCCAAATCTTTTTTTAAAGCGCTTTTCAGTACCGCTCACTTTCTTATTTTCCATAAATGAAAAGCAAAGCACTAAATTTTTTCCCGCAACTCCTTTTTGATGAAAAAGAGAGAGTTCTTTTTAATCCAATACTTCGAAAACGATTTAAAAACAGGCCCGAAGAGAGGGTACGATTACGTTGGATTGATTATCTGATTCATCAAACAGATATCAAAAAATCCCGCATTGGTTTTGAGGCGCCGGTTGAAATACGCAATAAGGAAAACTCTCTGCGCGCTGATATTATCATTTATGATAAAAAGCTTCACCCGCAGATACTCGTTGAATGTAAATCATCTTCGGTTGCCCTTTCAGAAGAGACCGGAAAGCAAGCGGCTCGCTACAACACGTCAATCGGTGCGTCTTCAATATGTTTGACGAACGGTGTAGCCGATTTATGGTTTAAAATTGAAAACGATTCAGTCATTGAATCAGAACAGCCCATTAAAGAAGTTCGTCCCTTTAGTGATCTCCCGCTCGACTCTAAATGGTGGGCTGATAGGGGCTTCTATTCTGCCGATAGCAGTAATGAGTTTACCAATCGTATGGAGACTATTTGTCGATATTTCTATGGAGAGTTTATTGATTGGCCACTTAGATTCTTAGATTTCAACACTCCGTTTTTACCATTTAATCTGAATCATTATTACAAAGTTGCTTCGCTGGATGAATCTTCAAAACTGGCCATATCTTTTTTACGAACACATACTGATAAAAGCCTTCTTGCAGCTATATTGAATTTGGATGGAATGAATACCGGTTTTCTTGTTATTGATTTAGAAATGCTCTTTGAAAGAGCGGCCGGTTCAGCCACTATTTACAAAACCAGAGAACAGATAAGTATTGATGCCCATAAACACATTCCGCTGTTTGAACAGAATTTTAATTCATCAGTTATTGAGAATTTGCCCAATTTTTTAATCAGGCTTTTTGATTAATCGTACCATCTGCTAACTTAATTAATCAACTTAAAACAACATTTTAGACATGTCTTCAAAACTTCATCGCGAAAAATTGCTTTCCCTTTTTGAACAAAATCAGGAGGGTGTCATCTTTTTAAAGGGTGCTGATGTAATGTATCGATATGGTACAGATTACGAATTTCCTTTCCGGCAGGAGAGTAATTTTTGGTATGTAACCGGAGTAAATGAACCTGAATTTCATGCAGTTCTCGATATTAAAACCGGGGAATATCACCTGTTTTCGCCGAAAAGAGATGCCCAGTACGCCGTATGGCACGGTAAAGTGCGTACCCAGGATGAGATAAAGTCTGAATACCAGCCTGATCTTCTTCATCAAAACAATGAGCTTCTCACAATTCTTAAAAATTTAAAACCCTCTGTTATATACTGCCTCGACGAAGAGCAAGCAGAATTTATCGAAGATCTCAGCAGGGGCTTTACCGTTGATACAGAAAGTCTTCAGGATGCACTTACATACTGCCGATGCATTAAAACTGATAAAGAGTTAGACGTTATGAGAGAAGCGGCTCGAGTAAACAATATTGCGCACACTGAAGCTATGAAAGCAATCAGGCCCGGTATGTTTGAGTATGAAATGAAGGCTCTATTTGATTATCACCAGATGAAGCATGGACTACTTCAGGATGCATACAACGGAATTCATGCTGGTGGAACCAATAGCGCTATCTTGCACTATGTAGAAAATCGTGACGTCATAAATGATGGAGATTTGTACCTGATTGATTCAGGTTTTGAAAAAGATGGCTATGCCTCAGACGTTACACGAACATATCCGGCAAACGGACGATTTACGGGGGATCAAGCAGCTATATATCAAATAGTGTTAGATGCACTGAACAAAAGTATTGAGCTTACAAAACCCGGTGTGAAAATGGAGGATCTGCACCTTGGCGCTTGCCGAATCATTCTTCATGGACTAAAAGATATCGGAGTTTTAAACGGTGACATTGACGAGATGATGGAAAATAATATTTTTGCACTCTTTTTCCCTCATGGACTAGGACACTTTTTGGGATTAGATACTCACGATGTTGGTGGTTATCCTAAAGGGGTTGAACGGATTGAAAGGCCCGGGGTCAAATTTTTAAGAGTCAGAAGAGAGCTCATGCCAGGTATGGTTATTACCATTGAGCCCGGCATCTATTTCATACCTGCACTTCTTGGTCCTGCACTGGAAGATGACGAACAGTCAAAATATTTGAATGAAGATAAAATTCGGTCACTATTTAATTTTGGAGGAATCCGAATTGAGGACAATCTCATTATCACTGAAGACGGATATGAGAACATGACAGATGTGCCAAAAGAGATTAAAGAGATTGAAAGTGTAATGAAGAGCTAAGTTAATAGTTAAAAAACCAGTGCTTAAAAAAATCATCCATCTATGGCCACATACTTTCAAATTTCTATTCAACAACACAGGCCAAAGCAACGCACAGTTCTTAATGCTCTATTAGCGATTGCTACCGGCGCTCTTACACTGATGTACCCTAACTTTCTCTACCTGATTGCGGGTGGTTATCTGTTAGCCCTTGGACTTCTATTCCTGTGGTTTAAGTTACCGCCGGTGATTGCTTTATTTCCTATTGTCACCGGATTCTTAATATTCTCATTCCCCGAATTGATACCAATTACATTCGCCGCATTTCTGGGATTTTTTGGCTTAGTTCTCCTTCTTGCATTTCAGTTCGCCATTATGGGATTCTTCACACTTATTATAGCGGTGCTGATTGTTATGAATCCAGAATCCGTGGCCTATCTGATAGCTGCGTTCCTGCTTCTGTACGGAGTTTCGAATATCATCAGGCTGTTTCAGGATAAAGGAAATCGGAATGGCCCCTCCGGCTTTGAAGAAGCCAAAGTAATTGAAGATGGAGAATGAGGTTTGGTATCAGTTTTTAAAGTTCGCTTAATTTCTCTTTGGCCTCTTCTTTATATCGAGCGTCATCTTTCATTTTAGGTTCCAGATTTACAACTTTTTGGAAGTATTCCTTAGCCTTTTCCGGTTCATCAATTTCAAGGTAATGTCTGGCAATATCTATATTGAAAAGGATTACATCAGGATCCATATCCAATGCTTTTTTTAAGTACTTCTCAGCTTTGTCATTATTCGCATCCGGCAATCCGTCTGAAAACAGACCTGCAGCTGTTGATTCTGCGCTGCTAACATTTGCAACATCAGAGTGCCATACTCCAAACAGATGCCATGCCGGGGCAAAATCTGGTAATTTATCAGTTGCTTTTTCAATGTGCTTTTTTATTTCATGTGAAGCTTCAATGGTGTCACCTGTATCGAGCACATCTGTCTTTCTTGCCAATACAACTGCTTTAGAATAGTGAGCATAACCACTCTCCTCGTGGTGCTCTAAAGCTTTATCAGCATAGCTCATTGCTTTTTCAAGCATCTCTTTTTGACTCTCTTCATCCTCCTCTCTGTTACCCATCTGTGCATAAATAATCGCGATGTTCCACAGCGCACTCTCATTATTTTCATCCAACTTGAGCACATCTTTATATAAACCGAGGCTCTTCTCTTCTTCTCCACTATTGAGATATTCAGAAGCCTCTTCCAATTTAGAATCTACATCATCGCTTTCCTGTGCGATTAAAATTTCAGGATTTACTATCAGACAAATAAACCCAATAAGTAAAACTATATGTTTCATACTATTTTATCATATTAATTTCTTGAATAACAATTAGTTATAATTTTTCATTTCATCTTCGAAGTTTAGTAAGTAACCAATCTCGTTCATGAGTAAGATTTTTATATCTTTAATCATCTCGTTCAACTAGTAAAAAAACTCAATCTTATAACTTTTGGCATCGGCTTCAAAAAGTGATCGCACAATTGGTTTTTATGGCGCTACCGGCATTGGCGTAGGCGCAATGGTAGGTGGAGGAATTCTGGCACTTGCCGGTGTAGCTTTTTCGGTAACGGGACCATCGGCCCTTCTCGCATTTACATTGAATGGTATTATTGCTCTGATTACAGCCTTGAGTTTTGCTGAGATGTCTGCAGCTAACCCTCAGTCGGGCGGAACCTATACGTTTGCCAAAAAAGCATTGTCCCTACAGATGGCATTCGGTGTTGGTTGGGTTGTTTGGTTTGCCTCACTTGTAGCAGCTGTTCTTTATGCATTAGGCTTTGGAGCTTTCGCATATTTCGCTCTTCAGCAACTTCCTTCAGAGACTTTTGGCTGGTTGCTGGACTTAGGGTCAATCCCACTTATACTCGCACTTGGCGCACTCGCTTTTTATGCATTTAAACTAACGCGTACTACCGGAAGCGGAGGGGCTTTTATAAATATCGGTAAGCTTATAGTGTTTGCTATTTTAATAGCCGGTGGACTTGCCGTTTTTGTGCAGACACCTTTTAAAGAAATTACAGGAAGTTTTGAGCCTTTCTTTTCCGGCGGATTTAGTGGACTGATTGCGGCAATGGGTTATACATTTATTGCACTTCAAGGGTTTGACCTCATCGCCTCCGCCGCTGGTGAGATTAAACAACCGGAAAAAACAATTCCTAAAGCAATGGTTGCCACATTAACCATTGGTTTGGCAATCTATCTGCCGCTTCTCTTTTTTGTAATGACCGTTGGTATGCAGCCGGGCGAATCAATCGCAGAAGTTAGTGCCGCTTACCCCGAAACAGTGATAGCGATTGCGGCTCAAAATTACTTAGGCGCTTTTGGATTTTGGCTTGTATTAATTGCGGGCATTTTTTCAATGCTTTCTGCACTTCAGGCAAATTTATTTGCTGCTTCAAGAATTGCATTCAGTATGTCTACAGATCGCACGCTCTCACATCACCTTTCCGGTGTTCATAAAAAGTATGGCACTCCTGTTGCAGCTATTTACGCTACATGTGGCATTATTGCGCTGCTTATACTAATACTGCCTGATGTAGCCGCAGCGGGTGCTGCCTCCAGTTTGATATTTTTAATTACGTTTGCGCTGGCTCATTTCATCATGATACTCATGCGTAAGCGCACCTATAAGGCGAGCGAAACATTCAGGGTGCCCTGGTATCCTGCACTTCCACTAATTGGTATGGCCGCATGTATTGGATTGGCTCTCTTTCAGGCCGTAGCAGAGCCGGCTGCAGGTATAATATCATTTGTCTGGCTCTTTCTGGGGGGGATATTATTCGCTTCATTTTTTGTAAAAAGAGCAGAAGTTACTGACGCATCTGAGCAAGCATTAGATCCCGATCTACTACGACTCAGGGGGTTAAGTCCGCTTGTACTTTTACCCATCACTAATCCTGCTAATGCAGAGTCGATGGTATTTGTAGCTAATGCTTTGGCACCACCTGTTGTTGGCAGGGTTTTATTACTGACTATTATACAGTCGAAGGGTGAAAAGGATGAGGTACTTGATAGGTTGGCAAACAGCCAGGAGGTAACGCTTCATGCATTGCTTACATCATTACATACTGGGATGCGTCCGGACACTCTCACTACGATAGCTAATGAGCCGTGGGAAGAGATTGAACGGGTAGCGAGGGTACACAATTGCAGAAGTTTACTTATTGGTCTGAGTAGCTTAGCCGACCTTCAAACCAATCAAAATCTTGAAAAACTGGTAAAACGTGTTAAATGTGACGTCGTTGTTTTTCGTCAGCCATTTAGCGGATGGCAGGTAACCCAAGCAAAAAATATATTAGTACCTGTAGCTGGTTTTGGTAGTCATGATTCACTAAGAGCAAGAATTGTGGCTTCCATATGGAGAAACTCACAGCCTGAAATAACGTTTCTTCAAATACTTCCTAAAAGCAGTTCAAGAGAAGTTGTGAAGAAAAATCAGAAAAAGCTTGAGCAGTTTTCAAGACAGATAATACCGGGAAGTACAACTGCAAAGATTGTATTAAGTGACAATGTTCAGGAAGAACTTATAAATCAGGCCAATCAGCATGATCTGATGATTATGGGGTTAGGCAAACCGGGTCCTAATCAAAAGGCATTCGGGAATATCGTGCTTGAGTTAGCTGAAAAAACCCAAAAGGGATTGATCTTCATTAGCAAGAGTTAAACAGTTTTAGAATAGGATGTTTGATCTGACTTCTTTTTCAAATAGGCATCAAACACCATTGCAACGTTTCTCAAAAATAGTCTTCCGAGATCTGTTATTTGAAACCCGCTCTCCGTTAAAATCAATAAACCATCTGCTTCGAGCAGTCTAAGTTTTTCTATCTCTTTACAAAATAACTGCTTGAAATCTTGACCTGATTCGGTGCAAAAACGATCATAATTTATCTCTCCATTACACATAATCTCCATGATCACTTTTCGCCGAATTTTATCATCTTCAGTTAACGAAAGTATCTTTTTAAAAGGAAGTTCACCATCATCCAATAGCTCATAATAGCGATTCAGATCTTTTTCATTTTGACAGTATAAATTTTCACCTTGCGAAATACCTGACATTCCAAGCGCAATCATCTCAAGCTCAGAATGTGTGCTATATCCCTGAAAGTTTCTTTGTAATGTTCCATCATCAAGTGCAACACTAAGTTCATCATCCTCTTTAGCAAAGTGATCCATCCCAATATATCTGTAGCCTAATGTTGGGAGTTTATCAATTGCGTAAACGAGCATTCCCAGTTTTTCATTAGTTGATGGAAACTCACTCTCATTCAAAAGTTTTTGCGCAGGCATGATAGAGGGCATGTGTGCATAACTGTATATCGCAAATCGATCGGGGTTCAGCGACACCACATCTTCAATTGTTTTTGCAAACGTTTCCGGAGTCTGTAGCGGAAGCCCATAAATAAGATCGAAGTTGATATTCCCTATTCCATGTTTTCGTAAAAGTAGGGTAACCATCTCGGTTTGCTCAAACGGTTGGATGCGATGAATCGCTTTCTGTACTTCTTCGTTGGTATCCTGAACACCCAGCGATGCCCGATTCACACCAATCTCTTTGAGTGCAATAATATGCTCCTCAGTGCATTTTCTCGGATCAATTTCCACACTGAACTCCACCTCTTCATGCACATAAAAATGGTGATGAATAATTTCACCAAGCCTTCGAAGTTGATCAGGAGTCAGAAATGTTGGCGTACCTCCCCCGAAGTGAACCTGCTTTGCGGATGAATATGAGTGTAAGGTTTTTGAGACAATTGCCGCCTCTTTTTCAATGTAATCGAGATAAACGTCGCCACGATCCTGATCGCGGGTTATAATCTTGGTGCACCCGCAATACCAGCATAAAGAAAAACAGAAGGGTATATGAAAATAGAGCGATACCGCTTTCGGTGCAGATGCTCTATTCATCAATTCAGTTTCAAGTACCGACCGGTCTGTCAGTTCCTCAAACTGAATAGCAGTAGGGTAAGATGTGTATCTCGGTCCTGACACATTGTATTTTTGAATCAATTCTCTTAGTCCTTGCTCTCTTGATAACATATTTACTCCTCTTTTCTTACGATTTAATCTCTTAGAAGCTGCTCAAAATCTCCATCCTCAGTGAGCCTAAGATTTTCTTTTTTCCCTTTTTCTACCAGATCAGTAAGTGTTGTATTTGCCAGCATATCACGGATACTATCGCGTGTAATAGCCCATTTATCGTGCAGTGGGCATGGATTTTTAAGCCCGCAACCGGGTAATCCAAGTGCGCACTCTGTAAGAAGTTTTGGCCCATCTATGGCCAATACAACATCAATAAGCGCTAATTTGTCCGGTGATTTTGCAAGGCGCACTCCTCCATTGGGCCCTTTAAAAGATTCGAGTAAACCATTCGCAGTAAGTTGTTGAAGAATTTTAGTAAGAAAATGGAAAGATATTTCAAGTCTTTCACTCATGGGCTTGATCGGGGTGAACTCCTCTTTCTCTTTTGATGCAAGGTAAAGTGCAGCTCTAAGTCCATATACACACGATTTTGACAGCAGCATAATTTATTAATTAATTAAAGAGTCTTTTATCTTAAAATAGGTGTTTGGCGAATAATTCGCTACTCATAATTGTTGTTTCCTGAGCGAATTTACAAGCAACCAGATTACAGGAAAAGCAGGCAAAAATGCTGTTAACAGAACCCACTTATAAACATTTGGCACCATAAGACTCGTCGGCCAATACCCGCTGATGAAGACCAAGGTAATCAGCACCAATATTACAGACAGTGTGAAGATAGTTTTGGCCCATTTGTCGCGTACGTAATGAAATAATTCTATCAGAATCAGGGAGCCAATTCCCATTAAAAGTATATGCAGGTAAAGCACTCGAAGCCCATGTTCGCCCGGCCAGATACCAAATGGTGAAACCGCAGTGATCTGAAACAAAATTTTTAAAGCGATGAGAAAGCCCACCGTTTTCATCACAAAGTTACTTAACAATCTTTCCCTATACATCAGCCAAAGATTCAGAAAAAGTGCGACTGCAATCAAAATCAGTCCCGCATTGGCGGCCATGTGCATGGCGGGAGTTATTAACGTCCGGTTCAGGCTGAACGGGAATATGAGCATGGAACCGAACAGAATCGGCAGCCAGAGCCATCCGGGTTTAAACGGCAGGTTTCCGGGTTTCGCTTTTTGCCAGATCATCCCCAGTATTCCCAGAACCACCCACCCCTCTGTAAATACGCCGAGGAAAAAGTGCGTCATCGCAGAAGAGACCAGCGGGCTGTCGATATCGGTAAACTGAAACACAGAAACACCCCACGCGCCCAGCGAACTGATGAGCAGTGCTATGAGTGCCGCATCAAAGAAGATCAGTCCCAGCGAATCATTGCTCTGTTTTCTTAGCCTGTACCATAGTATCGCAAACCAGTACCAGGTGATCATCACCAATCCGGAGATCATGGCCGCAAGTGGGAGGCTCAGCGAGCCGATCGCCACAGAGTGATAGCCGTAAAGCAGAAAGAACGGGAAGGATAGAAATCCGAGGAACAGCATTGTGTAGAGGCAGTAACCAAACTGCTTCAGTGAACCGGCCTCGCTTTTCCCGGTAATGGTTATCGCCATCCACACCATTATGGGTGGAGTGATCCAGTTGAAGAACATCAGGTGTGAGTGGGCGTGACGGATATTGGCAAACCC
>SKGY01000235.1 GCA_007117235.1 Balneolaceae bacterium | reverse complement strand
TTCACAAACTGGCCCAGCATACCAAGTGCAGCTGATCGTCCGCCATGCCAGTCAATTGGTTTCACCGTGTGGTCGATATCAAGTTGGGAAATGAATTCAGGTATATTATTCAGAGCTTTTTCACCATCAGGAATTCCCTCAAAAATTGAATCCGGCAATTTCACTTTGCCGTTATTCTTCAACTCATCCAATGGGTTTTGCTGAGGAGGATTGGTATATGCCTCAACAAAATTCTTCTGCATAATTTTTCTGAAAAAATAGGCGCTGTATGGGTCCTTATCAGTGAGTCCAAGTGGTATCAAACCGTTGCTGTCTACGGTTATGTAGGGGATATCTACTTCTTTGGGGTATTTCTCATTTCGTTTCCGCATGATGAACACAGGGTATTCATCCGTAATCATTAGTGAAGCATTGGAAGCCAGAACATTCATCAGTTTTTCGTACTGACCAGGCTCTCTCTCAACGAATGATACATAGTTCAAACCCTGCTGTTTGGCATAATCGAGATGCTCTTTCATCCCCTGCATCATAAACGTGTGGGAACGGTCGGTCGCCCATGGGTAATCGCAAGAGAATGCTTCAAGTATCAGCAGTGGTTTATTCAACTTATTTGCCCACCCGATTGCATACTCTAACGCAAAATTGTAATGAAACCGACGGTTGATCTGCATCCAGTAGAGAACGTACTCTCCATCCGGATTTGGGTCTTTACTGTTTCGCTTGAAGACTCGCTGAGAATTGAAGTTTTTCATGGTTGTGAGAACGCAAAATGGGGTGGTGTCATTCCCAAGGGACCCACCCTCTGGCTCCCTCCCTATCCCGAAAAGCACGGGACAATGAGGGAGGACGCATGAAAAGTTTTTTATTCATTCTCGAGAGATTTTAGAATTATTGACTTTACTGAGTCTAGATTCAACAAATCTTCATTTCTTATTCGAAGAGTCTTAATGTCTAAGCTCTTTAATTTTAAATCTCTTTGCTGATCATAATACAATTGATAGTCATGTGATGAACCGTCACATTCAATCACCAGTTTTTTCTCCGGACAATAAAAATCGGCTATAAAAAAATGCTTTTTCTTCTGATTGATTTCGTAAACAAACGGTTTTTGGCGTATGAATCTGTAGCCACCTAGTCTTCTCTTTCGAAGAACTTCCCAAAGAATTTTTTCACTTTCTGTAGGATTTTTTCGCAGCTCTCTTGCTAACTCCGTAATTGATTTTTTTCGATAACCCATTTCTCAATCTCCTGTATTGAGATCAAATAGCGAATAATTATCTAAATATTCAATCTCAAAAAATTTTGATATAAAAAAGCCCCTCCTTGTCTCGACTTCTTTTGGTCGAGATAGGGAGGGGTTTGGGGTGGGTCAAACATTTTTCGCTAAATATGAAGCACTCAGGACAGGGGGGGAGGCGCGAAGAGGTGAGGACTAAACCATCTCCTTCTTCTTCTCTGCTCGTTTCCTGTCGTTGTGATCCAGATGGAGCTTTCGGATACGAAGACTTTTTGGAGTGACTTCCAGGAGCTCATCTCGATCGATAAACTCAATGGATTGTTCAAGGCTCATCTTTTTTGCCTGAGAAATTTTTACAGCATCTGAGGTCTGTGTGGCACGGTGGTTAGTGAGGTTTTTCTTCTTCACAACATTGATCACCATATCATCAGCCCTGTTGTTAATGCCAACAACCTGACCTGTATAAACAGGATCACCGGGTTGTACGATAAAATGTCCACGATCCTGAAGACCTTCCAGCGCATATGGCGTAACATCACCTTTTTCAAGAGAGATCAGGGCACCACGTGTTCGTCCTGGAATTTCACCTGCAAATGGACCATACTCGTCAAATTGCTGGTGCATGATACCCGTACCGCGAGTTTCTGTGAGCATCTCACCACGAAAACCGATAAGGCCCCGTGACGGCACTTTAAATTCAATCCGGTTATTCTCTCCTTCCTGAACCATGGAGGTCATGATACCTTTTCGTTTCTGGAGATTATCAATCACTTTGTTGCTGTAATCGGTGTGAACATCAACCACAACTTCTTCGAATGGCTCATGAACCTTGCCATCAACCTCACGGAAAAGTACTTCCGGTCGTGATACAGCAAATTCAAATCCTTCACGTCTCATTGTTTCAATAAGGATTGATAGCTGAAGCTCACCACGTCCTGCAACACGAAAAACATCTGCGTTATCAGTCTGCTCTACACGAATAGACACGTTGGTACGAATTTCTTTATTGAGTCTGTCCTTGATCATGTTTGAAGTCACATAATCACCTTCAAGACCTGCAAACGGTGAGTTATTAACTCTGAAATACATCGCCATTGTAGGCTGATCAATATCGAAATATTCAATCGGTGTCGGATCAGAAATGTGTGTAAGGGTATCCCCAATTTCTACACTTTCATAGCCTGCCATTGCAATAATATCACCTGCAAATGCTTGCTCAACAGGTTCACGAGTCAATCCGTTAAAAGTAAACAGTTTGGTAGCTTTCCCTTTAGCTTTCTGCTTTCCATGTCTGTCTAACAGTACAATTTCCTGGTTGGTCTTGATTGTCCCTTGCTCCAATCGGCCTACGGCAATTCGTCCTAGATAATCATTCCAGTCAACACTACTAACAAGCATTTTAAATGGTGCGTCAGGTTTCTGCTCCGGTGACGGAATGTGATCGATGATTTTATCAAACAGAGGCGTAAGATCTTTTCCTTCGTCGTCCAGTTCTGTTTTTGCGATTCCATCAATACCAATGGCGTATAGTACCGGGAAGTCGAGCTGATCATCATCAGCGTCGAGAGAGACAAAAAGGTCGAAAATCATATTCAGCACGTCATCAGGGCGAGCGTCTTTACGATCTATTTTGTTAATAAGTACAATGGGTCTGTATCCAAGTGCCAATGACTTTCTGAGCACAAACTTGGTTTGTGGCAATGGACCTTCGGCAGCATCTACAAGTAGAATTACCCCATTCACCATCTTTAGAATTCGCTCTACTTCACCGCCAAAATCGGCGTGACCCGGAGTGTCGACTATGTTGATTTTCGTATCTTTCCAGAGTACAGCTGTATTCTTGGAACTGATCGTAATTCCCTTCTCTTTTTCCAGGTCACCTGAGTCCATGACTCGTTCATCAACTTGCTGGTTCTCTCTGAATGTTCCACTCTGACGCAGCATCTGGTCGACCAATGTCGTTTTTCCGTGATCTACGTGAGCAATAATTGCAATATTTCGAATGTCTTGAATCATAAAAAATTCTCCGCGCCTATAAAGCGAAGTGTATTAAAAGGTTGAAAAATGTGAAAATGGACAGCCTTAAAGATAACGTTAATTTTGATGATTTCTGTGTTAAATCTGCATGTTATTATTAATATTTAACTCATCCATTACACGATTTGTTTCAGAATTGAATCTTCATTATA
>SKGY01000097.1 GCA_007117235.1 Balneolaceae bacterium | reverse complement strand
GCAATATCCGATTATCTATGAAGTAGACCGGGGTCTATTCAAGTTCTTTATTCCTGACTTCTACGCCCACGAAATCAGATTAGCTGTTGAACTGGATGGGAAAATCCACGATCTACAAAAAGAGTATGATCAAAACAGGGGTTTTATTCTTAATCAAAATCAAATCTCAGTAATCCGTTTTAAAAATGAAGAAGTACAAAATATGGAAATACTCAAAAACCGCTTACTTCAGCACCTAAATCAATTATAGAGCTCCCCCTCTTTTCAGGGTTGCCAGTCCGCTCTCTGCAGATGAGGCAAACCCGAAGAGAGGGGGACAGAGGGTGAGTCCGTCACCGAAACCGATTCTTAATCTCATCCATTGGCATATAAATGAGCGTCGGTTTTCTCAGGGGATCAAAGTAGGGTTCATCACATGCAAAAAGCTGATCTATTAACATCTCCATCTCAGCTTCAGACAGCTTTTTTCCTCTCGGAATTGCAGTTCGTGATGCAAATGCGATGGCAACCTTATCCCTTGCATCGAGCTTGAGTCTGCGCTGCAGGTCCTGATACTGTTGAAGCATGTCGCGAAGAACAGCCCGTTCATCACCGATGTCTATATCAGCAGGTACGCCGTTAATGATGGCCGTATTTCCGCTGAGTAATTGAATGCTAAACCCCATTCTCTGAATGATTGGAAGTAGCTCTTTGAGTAGTGAAAATTCAGAGGCTCCTAAATCAACTGTTTGTGCAAATAATAGCTGCTGCGTATTAGGCAATGACTCTTCCGTCGCACTGATCGCTTTTTCGTAAATAATTCTTTTATGCGCCGCATGTTGATCAATCATGCAGACACCCGTACGGGTTTGTGTCAAAATATAACGGTTGTGAAGTTGCCAGAATCCTTTTTCACCCTGATCAGTACGTTTCTGCGGTTTGTTCTCTTTTTCTGAAGACTGAGGCTCACTATAAAGCCGTTCAGCGTAATCATCACCGGAAATAGAACCTAAATTATCACGATTAATCCGTGAAGGAAAGTTTAGTGGCTCTCTCCTATTTCCCCCGCTGAATGATGAACGAGTATTTTCTGAATGATCTGAACCAAAGTGATTAAGACTTGTATCAAAGTCACTGGAATCAAAATCTGACCGTTCTACATCCGGTACAACAAAATGTTGATTTAAAGCTTTTTTAACCACAGAACGGGCAAGCTGAATAATGCTTCGCTCGTCATCAAACTTTACCTCCATCTTGGCCGGATGTACATTCACATCAACCTGTGCCGGATCCATCTCTAAAAAGATTGCATAGAACGGATATTCATTCTGTTTTGTCCATGCGTCGAACAAACTGAGAATTACGTATGACAAATATCGATGCTGAAATGGCCTGCCGTTCACAAAAAGAAACTGCTCCCCCCTGCTTTTTTTTGCAAGCTTTGGGTCAACCAGCAATCCTTCAATTTTAACATAGCTGGTTTGCTCGCTGAACGGTATCAAACTCGCTCTATACTGCTTACCAAAGAGATCAGCTACCCTCGATGACAAATCCTGTTTGGGGAGATGATACATCTTGTCTCCATCGGCGTGAAGCTCAAATTCAACATCGCAATTTGCCAGAGCTGTATTTTGAAACACTCTGACAATATGCTTCAGCTCAGTGGCATCAGTTTTTAAAAATTGACGTCGGGCAGGCACATTGTAAAACAGATTTCTGATGGCAATTGATGTCCCATCATCGGTAGCTGTCGGCTCAAAACGTTTCTCCTCTCCTCCCCAGATTTCCAACAACGTACCGGCATCATCTTCCACTCGTTTGGTTTTCATTTCAACTTGTGAAATAGAAGCTATGGATGCCATCGCCTCACCTCTGAAACCCATCGTCCTGATTTTGTATAAGTCTTCAATGGATTCAATCTTTGATGTTGCATGCCTTTCAAAGCATAATCTAGCGTCTTCTTCAGACATACCCGATCCGTTATCTACAACCTGAACCAATGTTCTACCTGCCTGCTGAATTATCAAAATTATCTTATCTGCTCCGGCATCGATAGAGTTGTCGAGTAGTTCTTTTGCTACCGAAGCTGGACGCTGGATCACTTCGCCGGCAGCAATTTTGTTGGTAAGCTCGGGGGGCATGCTCCGAATAATTGATGACCCCGCTTGAGTGGAATGTTCCAATAGTTTACTGTCTATAAAAAATGGTTATCAAAGAATGGTCATTATCCAGATTACAATGCCAAGTCCAACTGCGTAGACAAATACTCTAAGTCCCTGACCATCTCTTCGACGGCCTCTTGTTGTAATTTGAATTCGTTTACGCCGACGATTTTCTTTCTCAGGATCATAATACCTGAGTGGCATGTCAAATTTTTTGGGCTTGGCTCTGCGCCCCATCATTGGTCTAATCATATCAAAACTCCATATTTTGACCTTGTAACGTATGTAATCGGATCGTGTTGTAAAGATACAATTTGAAGTATGAAAATACGAATAAGAGTAGACTTTTCGCTTGAATTCAACTTGTGGTTCAATTATCCATATCAAATAATCGTTTTTTATGAAATTAATGTTATTCGACTCTCATTCATGAGTGAGCTCTCTTTTTGCCACCGTAAATTGTATCTTTAGATAAATAAACAAGTATTGTATACATGAGATTATTAGTAAATATAGATCACATCGCCACACTGCGAAATGCCCGGGGCGAAGGGTATCCAGATCCCATTGAAGGAGCAGAAGTTTGTGAAAAAGCCGGAGCCGCCGGAATCGTTTTTCATCTGCGCGGTGACAGACGTCACATTCTGGACGAAGACGTCTATCGACTCAAAAAATCCGTGAAGGGAATTCTGGATTTTGAGATGGCTGCCTCTGATGAAATGATCCGAATTTGTAAAGACGTTGATCCCCATTTATGCACATTGGTTCCGGAAGGACGCGAGGAGCTCACCACAGAAGGCGGACTAAATATGGCAGTTGTTTATGATGATTTTGAACAGCGTGTATTTCCGGAGTTTAAAGATACCGGAATCGAATTGAGCCTCTTCTTAGACCCAAACCCTAAGGATATTGAACTGGCACATAAACTGGGAGCCGATGCCATCGAACTCCATACCGGAACATTTGCCAATGCAAAAGATAAGTCAGCCCAAAAACACGAGCTTGAGCGTCTTAAAAAAGGTGCAGAATTAATCCATGAAGCGGGAATGACGGTAAATGCCGGTCACGGGCTCAACCTGAATAATCTTCCGCTATTGATCCGGGATGTACCACACCTTTCTGATATTAGTATTGGTCACGCTCTGATCTCAAAATCTATTTACTGGGGATTGGAAAGAACAGTAAAAGAGTACTTAAAAATAATGAACTAAAAGTCCCCTCTTGAGAGGGGATTTAGGGGTGTGTAAAAATCCCTAAAGTTTCATCTGAATTTTCAAAATTAGTGCAAACCTTACTCAAACAAATAACT
>SKGY01000123.1 GCA_007117235.1 Balneolaceae bacterium | reverse complement strand
TCCACCCCGCGATATGATCTTTCAATAAATTCTTTTCATCGGGCTTCGAACCTGCGTCCGCCTCAGGCGGATATGAGCCCGACGAGTTACTCCCGATGTTTCGGGACTCACCCCGCGATGAGACTTTAAATATACGACGAAATAAGTGCCCAAGTCAAATAAAGATTCGTTATTTTTAAGGGCGCATCAGGGTGTCCTGATCTCTGAAATGATTTTTTTGAAACAATCTAAATTATTACATCTCAATGTTATCATCCAAAGAAGCTATCTCACTTGAAGACAACTATGGCGCACATAACTATCATCCGTTACCGGTTGTATTATCGAAGGGTGATGGTGTTTATGTATGGGATCCTGAGGGGAAGAGATACTTCGACTTTTTATCGGCGTATTCTGCGGTAAATCAAGGGCACTGCCATCCGCACATTGTGAACGCACTGAAAGAGCAGGCAGAGACACTGACGCTGACGTCAAGAGCATTCTACAATAATGTATTGGGCGAGTTTGAAAAGAACATGTGTGAGATTTTTGGGTTTGAAAAAATTCTACCCATGAATACCGGTGCAGAAGCTGTTGAGACAGCTATAAAAATTTGCAGAAAATGGGCTTATGAAAAGAGAGGAATTCCGGAAAACGAAGCTCAGATCATTGTCTGCGAAAACAACTTTCACGGAAGAACTACTACTATTATTTCATTCTCTAATGATCCGGACGCGAGCAAGAATTTTGGACCATACACCCCAGGTTTCATCAAGATTGAGTATAACAACATTGACAAACTGGAAGAAGCCCTGCAAGGAGACAACGTTGCCGGATTTTTAGTTGAGCCTATTCAAGGGGAAGCCGGAGTGATGGTTCCCGACGCTGATTTTCTGCATAAAGCCTCAGAACTGTGCAAAAAGCACAACACACTATTTATCGCGGATGAAATTCAAACAGGAATTGCAAGAACCGGAAGTCTTCTCGCTGTTTGTGGAGACTGTACATGTGAAGGGTCTTGTGAACGACAGCCCGGCACATACACGAAGCCTGATATTCTTATTTTAGGAAAAGCACTTTCGGGTGGAGCATATCCCGTTTCTGCAGTACTGGCTGATGATAATATTATGGAGGTTATCAAACCGGGCCAGCACGGGTCCACTTATGGTGGAAATCCATTGGGCACAAAAGTTGCCATTGCAGCAATGGAAGTGATTGAAAATGAAAAACTTGCTCAGAATGCCCGTAGATTGGGTAAAATATTCCGAAGCGAAATGGAAGACCTCAAAAGTAAATGCAGCCTGGTTAAAACCGTTCGTGGAAAAGGGCTGCTTAATGCTGTTGAAATTAATGACAGTCCGGATAGCAGCACCGCCTGGGATATCTGTATGAAGCTTAAAGAGAATGGGCTTCTCGCAAAGCCAACTCATGGTAACATTATTCGTTTTGCTCCTCCTCTTGTTATGACAGAAAAACAGCTAATGGAGTGTGTCTCTATTATTAAAAAAACGATTGTTGAATTTCATGAAAACAGCAACTGATAGAAGCGATCATAATAAGCACCCAGATCTATTGCATTTCCAATATTGACTTATGCCAATTGTCAGTAAAACAGTTAGTTGTTAATTTTACTCTTTTCTTATAACTACTTGTCTTTTGTCAGGGCAGTTTCTTATTCTATGAATACCAATAAGATGGTATCATCAATCAGATAGAAATCCGCTACTTTATGACTCAACGTATTGCCCCTACAAAAGTTCGTGCTACCCTTCAAAAACACATCCTTGCCGATGGCTATGAAATGGTTTTAGACCTCAAAAAAAGCAAGGGTGCTTATCTACATGACTCAACTTCCGGTAAAGACTATCTGGATTTCTTTACATTTTTTGCTTCAAACCCGTTGGGAATGAATCATGATCGTCTTGCGGGGGATCCCGATTTTGTGCAGAAACTGGGCGAAGTCGCTATCAACAAGCCTTCTAATTCTGATGTTTATACAGAAGAGATGGCTCATTTTGTTGAGACATTTTCACGAGTGGGTATTCCCGACTACATGCCTTATACATTTTTTGTATCAGGCGGGGCACTTGCAGTCGAAAATGCATTGAAAGTCGCGTTTGACTGGAAAGTTCAAAAGAATTTCAGAAAAGGTTATCGCACAGAAAAAGGCCATAAAGTGCTTCATCTCGATAAGGCTTTTCACGGTCGAAGCGGATATACATTATCCCTAACCAATACCGATCCAAAGAAGGTTAAATATTTCCCAAAATTTGACTGGCCAAGAATTCACACTCCGGCAGCCATATTTCCTTTAACACCCGAGCGTGAAAAGCAGGTAGAATTGGAAGAAGAGCAGGCACTTGCACAAGCGCGTCAATATTTTGAAACTTTTAGGGATGACATCGCTTGTATCTTGCTGGAACCCATTCAGGGTGAAGGAGGTGACAACCATTTCAGGTTAGAATTTCATCAGGCACTCAGAGATTTAGCAGACGAATTTGATGCGCTTTTGGTACATGATGAAGTGCAAACAGGTGTTGGTATGACCGGAAAATTCTGGGCGCATCAACACTATGTTAAACCGGATATTCTCGCTTTTGGAAAGAAAGCCCAGGTTTGTGGAATCTTAGCCAGTAACCGAATTGATGATATCGAAACCAACTGTTTCCACGTATCATCAAGAATCAATTCTACATGGGGAGGTAATCTTGTAGATATGGTTCGCTTCGACAGAATTCTTGAAGTGATAGAAGAGGAGAAACTGGTTGATAATGCAGCCACAATGGGCGATTACCTTCTTAAAAATATCACTAAGTGGGCTGATTCATCTGATCACATATCCAATCCAAGAGGGAAAGGGTTATTCTGCGCAATAGACTTTCCAAACACTCACGCCCGTGACTCGGTTATCAAAGAGTGTTTAAAAAATAACCTGATGATACTTGGATGCGGTTCAAGAACTCTAAGATTTCGTCCACCACTCACCATCCAGAAGGAGCAGCTTGACGAAGGTTTAGCAATCTTGGACAAAAGTTTTAAATCTGCATTGGGGCAGTGCCCTGTAGCTGACTAGCTTTATAAAATATAAAGTGGGGTTTTGATTCTTAGGTAAGAAACTGCTTAATTGGTTCTTCACAATTAATTCCCACCCTTTGATTTAGAAAGACATGTCATTTATTGAATTGAATAACAAATTTCCCGGAATTGTGGGTTTAATGCACTATCGGCCTGATACTGCAAAACCTCTAAACGAATTAGCAGAAATACTACTCAGGGGACCCTCTTCACTTTCTTCAGCTGAACGAGAGATGATCGCTTCCTATGTGTCTTATCAAAATGAATGCCATTTTTGTCACTCATGCCACGGCGCGGCGGCAGCACATCATCTTGATGGAAACCTGGAATTGCTGGATGATATAAAAGCCGGATTTGTTAAAACAGATGTTTCACCAAAAATGAAATCTCTTTTAAAGATTGCGAAAAAAGTGCAGGTATTGGGCAATC
>SKGY01000091.1 GCA_007117235.1 Balneolaceae bacterium | reverse complement strand
TTGAACTGGTAAAGAGTCTGGTTTTCCGCGACTCATTGATGCTTGACAAAATACCGGCAATTACGGTGGATGAAGCAGGAAATTTATTTATGGCAGGAGAAGCCTGGAACAGGAGCGACGTATATCTTTTTGACCCTTACGGCGAAAGGATAGAATCTTTCACGAATTCACATTCTGATGATATCACTCTTTCAGAAATTGTAAATCTTCAGATAGCAAACGATCACCTTTTGGTTTTTGATGGACACCATAATACTGTCTACAAACTTCATATAGACAATGGGTCTCTGGAAGAATCAAAGAAATTGGATACTTCAATTTTAACAGATTATGACTCAACGGATCAGTTTGATATAAAACCTCTGAGGATGTTCGAAGATGGTTCTCTGCTAATTCAGATAAACGATATCAGAAATCCATCATATTTTCCGAATCGGGAGATTCGATATTATAAAACCGACTTCACTCAATCAGAAAGTATTGAACATCTGTTTAGTCAAAAAGGGGCTAATTATTTGATAGGAGATTATGCCGGTCGGCCGGCCCCATTTTTGCTTTCAAAACCGGAAAGATCACTATTGGCTTTTGATGGCCGCGATAGAATTTATGATGCATGGTCAGAGCATTTTTATGTAAAAGTGCTGAATAGCGATGGTTTGGTTGAAAAATCGTTCTACATGCCATTTGAAAGATCTGATCTTGATCGTGATGGCGTGATTCATCCCATGTTCAGCCATAATGATCAAATTCTGAGAGTGAGGGAGAGTGCTGTATATCCAGAAAAATGGCCGGCGCTTTACTCAGTTGTAGCAGACAATAGTGAAAGCATCTGGATCTCTACGATTACAAATGATGAAGAGAAACTCCAATGGTACATCATACAGAATGATGATATTTACGCATCATTCAGCTGGCCATTTGATAAACCCATTTATGGAATTAAAAATGGATTTGTTTACACAGTTGAATCTAATTCGAACGGCTTCAAGGAAGTGGTGCGCTACGAGATTGCTGGGCTATAATCTCAAATTTTGATAACTTTTGTGCACTCTCTCGCTCGTTTATAAACATCCTTCATCTCTTCTCCAATCAACGTGAAATGAGCCATTTTCCGCCCGGGTTTACTCTCCAGCTTTCCGTAAGAGTGCAGGTGTCCATTCGGCTCAGCCAAAGCTTTCTCGTGATTTTCAATTACGGCAGGGCGTTTATTTGTGCCAAGAAGATTCATCATAACGGCTGCCGGTTTAATCATGGATACATCGCCCAGCGGAAGTCCACATACAGCACGAACATGATTTTCAAACTGTGATGTTACAGTACCCTCAATGGTATAGTGCCCGGAGTTGTGTGGCCTTGGGGCCGATTCATTCAGCAATAGATCACCCTCTTTGGTGAGAAAAAACTCAAAAGCGAATATTCCTTTTCCGTCTATAGCCTCTGCAGCTGTTACTGCAAGCTCCTGAGACTTTAGTCTGATAGACTCATCTACTTCAGCCGGAGCTTTCACTGCCACATTGATGTGATTCTCCTGAACAGTTTCGCAACATGGATACACAACATATCCGTGTTCATTTCGCGCTACCTGTACTGCAAGCTCATGGGTGAAATCAACGAACGCTTCGGCAATGATCTCCCTGCCTGACTCACCCCCAAGCTTTTTAAAAGCATCTTTTGCAGACTCCGCGTCAGTTACAGTTTCATTTCCATAGCCGTCATAACCCCCCTTGGATGATTTCAACAGATAGGGCCAGCCATACTTATCACCGAATGAATTGAGGTCATCCTGACTTTCGATGAGTTTGTAAGGTGTAACAGGTATACCTGCATTTTCAAATGTCTGCTTTTCAATTAGTTTATTCTCAATAAGCGCAAAGCTCTCCGGCGAAGGGTAGATGGGTGTGCCCGATCTCCTCTGAAGTTCAGCTAAAATTTTAGAATCAATAAACTCATTTTCTAAAGTGATTACATCGCATGAAGAAGCAAACTCCATCATCGATTCTACATCATCAAAGGAACCTGACCATGAGTATGGTGTCATAAATTGCACGGGCTCATTCTCTTTTCGGTCAGAGAAGACGGAGACTTGCATTCCAAAACGAAACGCCTGAAGTGATGACATACGGGCAAGTTGACCTGCTCCAAGAAATCCAATTCGAAAATCAGTTTTAAGAGGATGCTTCATTGGGTGATTTAGTAAATATGATTAGTGATGAGTGATAACAGTTCCAAAAGGTACAAACCATATTTTAAAGTATGCACCTCATTTTTGAATTCTTGTTGAACAAGCCACCTGTTGATAAATCAATATTCGTTTGAAGTGTTAATTTCAATATCTTTGTGCCACATACGAAATAAACCAAACTATGGACTTAGAAGGCAAATTACAGCAGATTAAAGAGCGATATGAAGAGATCAACCAGGCTATGGCAGATCCCGCAATTTATGACAGACCGAAAGAGTATGCCGAGCTTACCATTGAGCACACCCAGTTAAAAGAGTTAGTCGAAGATTTTTCCCGATGGAAAGAGATCAAAGACTTAATGAAAGGAAATTCTGAACTGATTGAAGCCAATGAAGATGCTGAAATCACTGAGATGGCAAGAGATGAGAATAAAGAACTGACTGCTGAACTTAAGGAGCTTGAAGATGAGATTAAGTTTAAGCTGATCCCTAAAGATCCGGACGATTCTAAAAATTGTATTATAGAGATCAGGGCAGGAACAGGTGGAGATGAAGCAGCTATTTTTGCAGGTGATCTGTTTGATATGTACCGCCGATATGCCGACAACCAAAAGTGGAAAATGAATGTTTTGTCGGTGGGAGAGAGTGATAAAGGCGGTTTTAAAGAGATTGTATTTGATCTGTCAGGAACAGAAGTGTACGGCAAAATGAAGTATGAAAGTGGTGTGCACAGGGTTCAGCGCGTTCCTGAAACGGAATCGCAGGGCAGGGTTCACACCTCTGCAGCAACAGTAGCTGTACTGCCTGAAGTTACCGACGATGTAGAAATCAATATCGATATGAAAGATGTTCGGGTTGACACCTTCAGATCGAGTGGAGCGGGAGGTCAGCATGTTAACAAAACAGATTCCGCAATTCGTCTGACACACGAACCGAGTGGCGTTGTCGTAGAGTGCCAGCAGGAGCGTTCTCAGCATCAGAATAAAGAGAAAGCGCTGGTTATGCTGAAAACAAAACTCTATGATATGGAGATGGAGAAGCTTCGGTCGGAGAGGGCTGCAGACAGAAAGAGTCAGGTGTCAACGGGTGACAGAAGTGCGAAGATCAGAACTTATAACTATCCGCAGGGCAGGTTTACTGATCACAGAATAAATCTGACTCTCTACAATCTTGATGACATTATGAAAGGAAATATTGATGATGTTATTAAATCATTACGACTCGAAGATAATCTTGAAAAATTGAATGCAGTTATGGAATAATGGGTTTGTTATCTTAACTCAATCTAAATCAATTAAAATTAATTCAAAGAGAACGAACAAGTG
>SKGY01000136.1 GCA_007117235.1 Balneolaceae bacterium | reverse complement strand
ATAAAATCACATTTAATAAAGGTTCCACGGGCGGTTTCTTTAATGGAGACCCCAACATTGACGGTTTCCTGGATGAGGTAATTACCTGGAGGGAAGTTGGTTTTCATTTTGCTCATCACAGGGATGATTACGATCAGTTCGATAGTCTGCCTGACTGGGTGCAGGAGACCATGAATGAACACAGAGATGATCCGAGAGAACATATCTACAGTTATGATGAGCTGAAAAACTCTCAAACTCATGACGAAATTTGGAATGCGGCTCAGTCTCAACTCAGGGAAGAAGGAATTATTCACAACTATCTGCGGATGCTTTGGGGAAAAAAGGTTATTGAATGGACACCTGATCCTGAAACAGCACTACAATACCTCATCGATTTGAATAATACCTATGCCATAGATGGTCGTGATCCAAACAGCTACTCAGGCATATTTTGGTGTTTTGGCCGATTTGACAGAGCATGGCAGGAGAGACCAATTTTCGGTAAACTTCGGTACATGACCAGCGGCAGTACCCGAAAAAAGGTTAAGCTAAAAGAGTATTTAGGCAAATACGGGAATCAAAAAACACTTCTTTAACTTTCAGTATAAATACTTAACGTGAGTTCGAGATAAAGAATTGAACCTAAAAAGTCCCCCTTTGAAGGGGGAAGAGTCCCAACGGCTGTCGGGGCGAGGGGGATGACTCTCTGATCTAAGAATTGGCTCAAATATTCATTGTTGAGTATTGAATTATCAACGCTTCATCCCTCGTTGCCCTCCGCCTTAGGCGGTGGGACACTCTTTAACAGACTCTTAACCCGAACTGACGTCATTTTGCTCTTCTTTTAACTATTGCAAGCGTACAGCGAGAAATTGAAACAAGTTTACCCGAATCCGTTTCAATTCGAATCTCCCAAACCTGGGTTTGCGCTCCTCTGTGAATCGGTTTTGCAATACCTACTACCTCATTTCCCATTTTCACTGATCTAATATGATTGGCGTTTATTTCCAACCCGACTGCAACTTTATCAGGGTCTTCAATATTGAGATAAGCGCCTACAGATGCTAAGGTTTCGGCGAGAGCAACGGAAGCCCCACCGTGAAGAATGCCAAACGGCTGAATTGTATTCTCATTTACGGGCATTCTGGCCCTCATTTCGTCTCTGCTCAGAAGTTCATATTCAAAACCGAGCGCATGTCCCATATTTTTTGATGACATTGAAAATAGCTCTTCAACTTTCTCCTTAATTGCATCTTCGATGGTAATATTCATGCCTTTTTTGATAATGGTTTAGATTTCTGAAAGCCGGTTCGAGGGTAAAAGTAGAACTTTTTTTTGAACAAATTTTTAAAAGTCCGCGCAAAGTGTAAATTACTAGGGTAACAGTGTTAACCTAACTTCAATTGCTTAAAAACCGCTTTTTAAGATCATGAGTGAAAAGAAAAATACACTACCTGGAATACTTTTTGATGCCTTGAATAACCACCCGGGCGGGCTGATTGCATCCACAAAAAGAGGCGGGGAATGGCATGATACAGACGTTGAAACGTTTAAAGCGAACGTTAAAAACTTGGCAATGGGCTTATATGACCTTGGTGTGAGGCAGGGTGATAAGGTTGCAATACATTCAGAAAACTCCACTGAGTGGATAATGTGCGACTTAGCCATCCTCTCACTTGGGGCTGCTAATGTTCCTATTTACACAACTCAGCCGGGTGATCAGATTAAGTACATTCTCGAAAATTCTGACTCGATAGTGCACATTGTATCGAATGATGAATTGTTTGCAGAAACAAAACCGTTGATTAAATCAGTTAAAAGAATAAAAGCAGTAATATCCATTCACGGCTCAAAGCACAAAAAACTACTTAAGTTTGAGGATGTAATAGAGGAAGGGAAAAAACTGAATGAGGAGAAACCGGACCTGTTTGATTCACTCAGGAAAGCTGTAAAACCGGATGATTTAGCAACGTTGATCTATACATCAGGTACCACTGGGCTACCAAAAGGAGTTATGCTTACGCACAATAATATAGCCTCGAACGTAGAGGCGTCACTCGAAAAACTCCCATTTAGTGCAGAACGTTTTAGAGGTGAAAACATACTGTCGTATCTGCCGCTTTCACACGTTTTTGAAAGAATGATCGAATATATGTACATGTCGATGGGTTGCCGGCTCTACTACATCGAAGTAGTGGAAAAAATTAGAGATGACATGGCCTACATAAAGCCATTTTTTATGGCCTCTGTGCCCAGACTACTTGAGAAGATACATACCGGTGTCAAAGTAAAAGGGCAGGAGTTGTCAGGCGCTAAAAAGAATCTCTATTACTGGGCGATTTATATGACAGAGAACTACGATCCTGAAAACCCACCCAGGGGACTCGGTGCCATCAAACACAAGATAGCAGATAAACTTGTTTACAGTAAAATCCGGGAATTGTTTGGTGGTAACTTATCCGGAGTAGTAAGCGGTGGAGCAGCTCTTTCACCTGATGTTTTCAGATTCATGAATGCTATAGGGTTCATTTGTGTGCAGGGTTATGGATTAACAGAGACCTCACCCGTAATTACGGTGCAAACACCCGGAGCAATGAGGATTGGTACATCTGGAAAAGCAATAAGTGGAGTTGAAGTAAAAATTGCTGAAGATGGTGAGATTCTTACCCGGGGACCACACATCATGAAGGGATATTACAAAAACGAGGAGCAAACCAAAGAGGTGATGACCGATGATGGCTGGTTCAAAACAGGTGATATCGGCAAGATTGACGAAGACGGTTTTCTCTATATCACCGATCGTAAAAAGTCGATGTTCAAACTTTCAACGGGTAAATATGTGTCTCCCCAAAATGTTGAAAATCAGATCTCAGGATCCGGATTTATCGAGCAGGTCGTAGTTATTGGCTATCAGAAGAAATTCTGCTCAGCTCTGATAGTCCCCGCATACGATAACGTGCTGAAAAGATTAAAACGTGACGGATATGAACCAACGAGTCCTCGATCTAAAGACGAGAAAATTAGCGAACTAATTCAGCAGGAGGTAGATAAAGCAAATAAGACACTTTCACCCTGGGAGACGGTCAAAAAATTCGTACTACTCGAAGAACCGTTAAGCATCGACAGCGGCGAACTTACACCCACTATGAAAGTGAAGCGCCCGGTTGTTCACGAGAAGTTCAAAGAAGAAATTGAATCGATGTATGGGGATGACTAGTTGAAATCGTAAAAATTAAAAGATTTAAAAGTCCCCTCTAGAGAGGGGCTCCGAGCGATAGCGATTCCCACGCAGTGATTTAGGGGTGTGTAATTAACGGCTGTGATTTTAAATAGGGAACACACGCCTTGCTCAACAAAGCTGGCTTTACCACTTTATTTTCACTTATCCCCTCCTTGGAAAGGAGGGGACTTTTGATCATCACCTGAAAAAATCGAATTTAAAACTCAATGCAATGCCAACAAAGAAGTTCAACATTCAAAACGTCCTCATACTCGGATCCGGGGTAATGGGCAGTCAGATCGCCGCACACTGT
>SKGY01000118.1 GCA_007117235.1 Balneolaceae bacterium | reverse complement strand
ATCTCAGATCAACGGCTGATGCACTGCCAAAACTGATGGATAAGAAGAATGCTGATCTGTTTAAGAAGTACAAAATTCTTACAGAACGTGAGCTTCATTCAAGACTTGAGATTTGGGGTGAGCAGTATGTAACCACACTCAATATTGAAGTTGATACTACAGAAGCGATTGCCAAGACAATGGTCTATCCGGCTGCAGTGCGATACATCAATGAGTTGACTCAGGCTGTGAAAGAGACAAAAGCGCTCAAGCTTGATAACTCCGGTTCTAAAGAGATGTTAACCACTGTGAATGGCGCACTGAATGATCTCGGTAAAGCACTTATTGATTTGCGAAAAACACAGGAAAAACTGAAAGGTGGAGATGTGTTGGATCAGTGCAGAGAGTATCGTGATAAGATTATTCCTTCAATGAATAAGGTGAGGGATGCTGTTGACTTCTTGGAGAGATACACAGCAGATGATTACTGGCCACTACCGGTATATCGCGAAATGTTGTTTGTGAAATAACATAACCAAATAGAATTAAAAGCTCTCTTCAGCAATGGAGAGAGCTTTTTTTGTTGGTTGTTAAGAAACGGGTGTAAATCTTTTTTGCAGTCATTCTGACGGAGGTCAGAATCTCCAGTTTCAATAAATGATGGGAGATTCTGATATGCATCAGAATGACAGTATCCGAAGAGGAAGGATATCAAAAAGTCTATTTTGAGATTTCTCATACATCTACATCTTTTCCGGGTTGACTCTCATCGGAATACTCCATTATTTCGAAGTCATAAATTAAAGCCTTAAATAACTGCGCATTGAATATACTTGCGGTCGAACCATTCTACAGCGGATCACACAAAGCCTTTTTAAAAGGGTTACAGGAGCACTCCAGACACAATATCATTCCTATTAAGCTAAATTATAAAGGGTGGAAGTGGAGAATGCACGGCGACTCTGTGAAGCTTGCCGAGATGACCGGCGAGGTGGAAGAGGATATAGATCTGCTATTGGTGAGCAGTATGACAAATTTGCCAGCGTTTCTTGCATTAACGAATCCCCGGTTTGCGCATACCCCTAAAATAGTGGTTATGCACGAAAATCAATTCACACAGCCGTTACCGGATGGTGAGGAGAGAGACTTAACCTACTGCTACATCAATTATTTGAGTATGCTTTCGGCTGATAAATTGCTCTTCTCGTCAAAATTTCACCTTCAGGATTTACTCGAGGCACTACCAAAGTTTCTGGAAAATTTTCCCGACGATAAATCATATAACACCGTTGACAAGATTAAAGAGAAAAGCATGGTGTTGTACCCCGGGTTAAATTTGTCAGTTTTTGACAAACAACCTGATATCCGTGAAAATAATCGAAGACCGGTGGTGGTATGGAATCAGAGATGGCAATTTGACCGGAATCCGGCAATGTTTTTCAAGGTGCTCAATCGGTTAAATGATATAGAGCTTGAATTCGACTTAATTCTGGCGGGTGATTCGCAGCATCAAAAACCGGAAGAGTTTGAAAAAGCCTGGCGGCGGTTTGGAGATCAGATTACACATTTTGGTTATGTGGATAATGTTGAAAACTACAGCAAACTCCTTCATTCAGGGGATATCGTTGTATCAACAGCAACGTATGAGTTTTTCTGTGTCGCTATTATGGAAGCCATCTATTGTGGGTGCCATCCGCTGGTGCCAAATAAATTGCACTATCCTGAATTGATTCCGAACAGTCTTCATAATCCTCTATTGCATTCGCCTGTTCTTTATGATACTGAAGATGATCTGTTTCGGATTATGAAAGATCTGCTTACCGGTAAGACAAAACCATTGCCAAAGTCATCACTCCAAAATATTAATAAGCATCTGGACTGGAGCCGTAAGATCGATCAATATGATGATCTGTTTGATGACTTCTCAGAGGAGTTTAAGTGAAGTGAAATCAAGAATAAATTGAAATAGATAGTCCTCCTCGAGGGGAGACATTGAAATGACATACCACAAAGGCACGGCGTATTCACAGCGCTTACGGCGATCAGATGTTATCAGATATATAAATCGCTGTGTACGTTGTGATTTTCGTTGTGTCCGTCGTGGTTAATTTTCAACCTACAGACTTCTCTCTATTCTTAAATCTAAAAGGGAGCTTTTGAGTCATCTTCATCGCCACCCGGAGTGAATGGTGTTGGAGGGGGAGAGTCAGCGTCGGCTTCTTTTAGGTAGTCGTCTTGCCCTGGATTGTTTATCGGGTCAGACTGCACGCGCGTAAGTTTTTCGAATCGTGCATACTCCTTTACGAAATACATCCTGGTAGAACCTACCGGCCCGTTACGCTGCTTTCCAATTATTAGCTCAGCTAAACCATTGGTTGATTCACCCTCCGCCGTAGTTGTAATTCCATAATATTCCGGCCGATAAAGGAAGCAGACAACATCGGCATCCTGTTCAATAGAACCAGACTCACGAAGGTCACTAAGCTGTGGACGTTTATCGCCGCCACGCTGTTCAACGGCTCGGCTAAGCTGTGCAAGTGCTATAACAGGCACATCGAGTTCCTTGGCAAGTGCTTTAAGGCCCCTTGATATGGTGGCTATTTCCTGCTCGCGATTTCCAATGTCTTTTGAGGTTGCAGTCATCAGCTGAAGGTAATCGACCACAATAAGACCGATATCATGTTCACTTTTCAGTCTTCGGCATTTGGTTCTCAGCTCCATAACACTCAAGCTTGGTGAATCGTCTATAAAGATATTCGTTGTAAAAAGCCGGCTTGCAGCATCAATCAAACGTTTAAAGTCTTCATCTTTGAGCCGGCCTGTGCGAGCATCTTGAGCATTGATACGCGCCTCCATCGTAAGGAAACGTTGCACTAACTGTTGGGCTGACATCTCAAGACTGAAAAGGGCAACATTGGTCTGAAGGTTTTCATCAGGATGCATGGCAGCATTTCGAGCAGCGGTAAGCGTAAACGCTGTTTTACCCATCGATGGACGAGCAGCAATAATAATCAGATCTCCCTTTTGCCAGCCTGATGTATATGTATCTACATCAAGACCTGAAGGCACGCCCGTAACACCTGCTGGTTTTCCTCTCAAATCCTCAAGATATGCCAGAGTATCTTTAAGAACATCGCCAATTTTGGTTGCCTGGGCTCTTGACTTCGTGTTGGATATATCAAATATCTGTTGTTCTGCTGAGTCTAAAACATCATACGCATCGCTTGTTGTGTCGTACGCATTTTTGATAATCTCATTACAGTTGAGAATCAGATTACGTTTAATCGCTTTTTCTGAAATGATTTGAGCATGGTAGTCAATACTCGCAGCCGAACTGACTGATCTTGTGAGATCAGCAAGATATCCACCGCCGCCAACTTGATCGAGCAGATTTTTATCACGAAGCTCATTTTCTACTGTGATCAGATCTAAAGGGTTATCTCTCTCATACAGATCAAACAGAGTATCAAAAATGTGTTTATGGGCCGGTTTATAGAAATCATCCGATTTCAACATTTGAAGAGCAATTGTAGCTGCT
>SKGY01000140.1 GCA_007117235.1 Balneolaceae bacterium | reverse complement strand
TGAAAGCAAAAATCAGAAAAATCGGTAATAGTTCAGGTATCATTCTGCCAAAAGAAGTGATGGAAGAGTTGCACCTCAAAGAGGGGGATGAATTAACAATTGAAAAAAAAGGAACGCTATTGGAGTTGCGATCAGAAGATCCTGAGTTTTCAGAATGGGCTGAAGCATATAGAAGTGCAAATCTGGAATACAAAGAGGTGCTGAAAGAATTGGCTAAATGATCAAATTTCTAAAAATTGAAATGATTTTATCATTTCATGAGGATCAGATTAATCAATATGGAGGTAATTCGGGGATAAGGGATAGAGGGCTCCTTGAATCGGCATTAGCTCAACCGGAAGCTAGTTTTGGGGGAGAGTACGTGCACAAAAATATATTTGAAATGGCAGCAGCGTATGGATTTCATATCTGTAAAAACCATCCATTTATTGATGGGAACAAGCGAACTGCCCTTATCGCAATGTATACTTTTCTATATGTAAATGGGTGGAAGTTAAAGGCAAATAAGAAAGTGTTGTATGCTAATATTGTGGAGCTCGCAAGTGGAAATCTTACAAAGGAAGAGTTGACTGAATTTCTGAAATCACATTCTGAAAAAAGATAATGATCACCCAATTCATTCAATCGCTCAAACGCACACCCCGTGGCCTCTTTAATCCGTGGTTCCATCAGGATAAGAAGAATGATCTCGTCCCCAATGCGCCGGAAATCAGAAGAAAACAGCTTGAGTGCTACCTGACCGAACGGCGTGATCGGGCAAAATATCTATTCATAGCAGAAGCACTTGGTTATCAGGGAGGACATTTTACGGGAATTGCCATGACGTCAGAACGGATTTTATTGGGGCATCAGGAAGATAAGTACGGTGTTAAACCAGAACATGTATTCCGTGGAGAAACCCCGCTTCGAACCAGTCGGCCGGATCTCACCGAGCAGGGTATGAGTGAACCGACGGCCACCATTATGTGGGGAGCAATGATCGATCTTGGGATTGATCCCTATGATGTGGTGCTATGGAATGCTGTTCCCTGGCATCCCTACAAAAAAGGAGAAGGGTTACTTACCAACCGAACACCGCTTACCGGGGAGATGGAAGCAGGCTTTAAACATCTGAAAACGTTTATATCTCTTTTTGATGATGTACAGATAGTGGCCGTTGGGAGGAAATGTGAACAGAGCCTCAGCGAACTTGGGATAGATCATATTGGTGTCAGGCATCCTGCTAATGGTGGTGCACCGAAATTCAGAAAACAGATGAAGGAGCTCATCAAATAACTTAAGGGGCTATCCAATTTCCAATCCAGGGTTTAAATAGGCTTTCCCTTCTATACAATAGTGATAGGTGCTCATTTCGGTTTAACTGAAGTACCTTTATTCTATAAGGAACACAATCTACAACGGAAAAAAATGTATGATCTGGTTTTTCATATCTGTCATGAGCTTCCTTAGATGATTCAATAACTTTTCCGGGCTTTACAGCGGAACTGTAAGATTTTACAGCATCACCCTGAATATTTTCCCACTCCTTTTCTGTAATATCGTTTAGATGATGTATCAAAGCTTCTGCCTTAATTCTTATCTGTAGACTTTTTCTTGAATCCCAAAATAAAATAGAACATAATGGGTTATTTTTGATCTCAGAAATTTTTGAGCTTCGACAATCCGTGTAAAAGCGTATAGTCCATTCATCTACCAACTTTCGAAAAACGACTATTCTGCTTGAAGATTCACCGGTAGCCAAGTCAGAAGTGCTAAGCGTAAAAAACCTCATGTTATGGTTTTTATCATTGCAGGCTCTGGCAAGAACAGAATGAATATCCAATAGATTTTTTTCAGGGGCGTTATTAGCTTGTATAACCATGCAAAATTAATTCACTTTGATGTATGATCGTTCAGAATTGCGTCGTTGCACAAGTATGAAATTTTTCTTGATGATGGTGTTTGATTGACTATCTTTTTTAAAACGAAATAACGATTTATGAAAAAATTATTAGTACTGCTTTTCGCGTCCATTTTTCTTGCCTCATGTGGCTCATTGAGAGATTTTGCAGATGTAAAAGAACCTGATGTAACGTTTACCAATATGTCTATTCAAAACATCACGTTTGAGGGAGTTACTCTTCTCTTTGATTTTGATATTAATAACCCCAACAGATTTGGAGTAAGCGCAGAAAGCTATAATTACGAATTTTTTATCAACGAGCGATCATTCTTGACGGGGGTTGAGGATCAATCCTTTAAGATTGAACGTGAATCTTCGAACCAAATTCAAATACCGGTATCACTATCATTCACGGAAGTATATGAGACGTTTCGCTCAGTAATGAGGCAAGACAGCCTTTCGTATATGTTATCATCTGAAGTTGAATTTGATATGCCAGTGATGGGTAGCAGAAAGGTGCCTGTAACGGCAAACGGTTCCCTGCCTATTCCAAAAATTCCAAGAATTCAGTTTGGAGAGTTCAATGTGAAGGAGATTTCGCTTAGTGGTGCAAATGTTGAGGTGAGTTTCAGAGTTTCAAATCCA
Source organism: Balneolaceae bacterium (assembly GCA_007117235.1). Taxonomy (GTDB): domain Bacteria; phylum Bacteroidota; class Rhodothermia; order Balneolales; family Balneolaceae; genus Rhodohalobacter. Next base: position 10,285 of record SKGY01000140.1, on the reverse strand, counting down.
AACGCGTTTGGCATATCAATAGCCAATGCAAAATATATGCTGAATGTGAATGGTCGCCAGTGGTTAGATACTCAACTGGATGAACGAATTTATGTGGATGGATCAGAGCAGCGAGTGATTACTATCCCCGTGAGACTTAGCGCAACACAGATGGGATCTGCAATGGTTGAAATTATGTCAGGAAATTCAACGTTTAACTATAAACTTACCGGATCAGCTGAAGTTTCTGCTGAACTTGAAGGATTTGTAGACGGCCAACTGCTACCATTTGAACTCGAAGGTGTTTACGATCTTTAAAATGCTTTTTGGTTGAATTGAATAACATTAACTACAAACTATACTGCTATGTTAGAGAAACTTTTCTACAAAGTACCATTATCATTTTTATTATTTGTAATTCCACTTTCTGCATGCACAGAAACGACTGAAACAGAGTTTAATGGAAATCAAAATTCAGCATTTACAGCCGATTCTGATCACTATTTTCCACTGCCGGATCAACCGGGGGATATAGTAGAATCTGAAGAACTCAATTTTTATGTACAAACAGTAGCAGAAGGCTTGGGTGTGCCATGGGGAATGGCTTTTCTGCCGAGTGGCGATGTACTGATAACTGAACGAGATGGTGATCTGCGATTAATCCGCGACGGACAATTAGTGGCTGATCCGGTTGGCGGCGTTCCCGAAGTAGTAGCAAGAGGCCAGGGAGGACTTCTGGACATTGAACTTCATCCCGATTATGAAAACAACGGATGGATATATATGAGTTATTCAAAACCCGGTGACGGCGGTACTATGACTGCAATTACAAGAGTCAGGTTTAATGAAGATTCCCATTCTGTTGTTGACCATGAAGAGATCTATGTTGGTACACCATTTACAAATGCCCGCCACCATTTTGGCAGCCGCATCGCGTTTGATCACGATGGTTACCTCTACTTCTCAATTGGTGACAGAGGTGATATGAGTACAGCTCAGGATATTAATAACTCGATGGGAAATCTATTCAGGCTATACGATGACGGCAGAGTTCCTAATGATAACCCATTCGTTGGACGTGACGGTCTGGACGAAATCTATGCATATGGTTTACGAAATATCCAGGGAATGGCAACGCATCCTGAAACGGGAGTAATCTGGACCAACTTGCACGGACCAAGAGGTGGTGATGAACTAAATGTTCACAACAAGCCGGGTGCTAACTACGGCTGGCCGGAAATTACATACGGTATTAACTACAATGGAACTACGATAACAGAGCACACTGAAATGGAAGGCATGGAACAGCCTGTAATGCACTGGACGCCATCGATAGCCCCCTCCGGCATGACATTTGTTTCAAGTGACAAATATCCTGCATGGAAAGGTGATGCACTCAATGGAGCATTATCGTTTCAGCTAATATCAAGAATAGTGCTTGATGGAGAAGAGTTTGTTCATGAAGAGAGAATTCTGGATGGTATTGGCAGAATTCGGGACGTCCACGAAGCACCGGATGGATATATCTACTTCACCAACGAATCAAATGGCACACTAAACCGAATTGTCCCTGTTGAGTAGTGATGTTTTCATTTAAGGTCACCCTGAGTTTATCTCAGGGTCTCCTTCTTTGATTAGAGCAGAGGCGGGCTAGTTTTCTAATCGCCCACCGGCAAACAGGCACGATATCCAGATTAACTAACCGGCGGACAAGATGACTCTCACTGCTATTATAAACTTGCAGCTATCCTGATCCTTTTGCTGGAAAACAGAATGACAACTAATCCAGCTCTTTAATCGCACCTGCCAAACTCTGTAGCGACTTCTTGGCATCGCCAAAAAACATCTGATTTTTCTCGTTGTAGAAAAGCCCGTTCTCAATTCCTGCATATCCCGGACTCATACTTCTCTTAAAAACAATCGTACGTTTGGCTTCATCAACATTCAGAATCGGCATGCCATATATCGGACTTCCGGGGGATGTTTTTGCGGCCGGATTCACAACATCATTTGCCCCAATAATCAACACAACATCAGTCGATTTAAACTCCGGGTTGATTTGATCCATATCATAAAGCTGGTCATAAGGAACGTCTGCTTCTGCCAACAGAACATTCATGTGCCCCGGCATTCGTCCGGCAACGGGGTGAATACCATATTTCACATCAACACCTTTCTCTTCCAACAGATTAGCAACTTCTTTGAGAGTGTGCTGAGCCTGTGCCACAGCGAGTCCATATCCGGGTACGATTACAACTTTTTTAGCATAGGAGCATTGAATGGCAACATCATCAGCAAAGGTCTGCTGTATAGATTTATCACCTAACTCTTCACTCCCGCCGTCATCGCCACCGCCAAACGAACCAAAGAGTACGTTGAGCAGGGTTCGGTTCATGGCCTGACACATTATATTTGTGAGGATTAATCCCGCAGCACCAACCAGTGCACCACTGATGATGAGAAGATTGTTGCCGAGAACAAATCCGGCCATGGAGGCTGCAAGCCCTGAATAGGAGTTGAGCAGAGAGATGACAACAGGCATATCGGCACCGCCAATTGGAAGTACGGTTAAAACCCCAATGAGTAACGCAAGTCCAAAGAGCGACCAGAATACTAGCTGATACTCAGGATCTACCGTAAACCAACCGACCAGTCCTAATGCTACAGCGGTAAGTAATAGATTAATATAATTTTGACCGGGCAGGGCAATTCGTCCACCGGGAATAAATCCTTTCAGCTTACCAAACGCGATAAAGCTTCCGGTGAAAGTGATGGATCCAATCAGGATACTGAGTCCGGTTGTTACTAGAGCCTGTGTTTCAAAAAGTGTCGGATCAAGTCTGGTAAATTCACCCCAGGCAACAAGAGCTGAAGCACCACCGCCAAAACCGTTAAACACGGCGACCATCTCAGGCATAGCTGTCATTTTTACCTTTTTAGCAGCAATAGCTCCAATAAGGGCTCCAATAACTACGCCGGCAATAATAAATTCAAAGCTGATGATCTCACGATCAAAGAGCGTTACAGCAACCCCCATCAGCATACCGAAAGAGGCGAGCTGATTACCGGATCGAGCCGTAGCGGGAGAACCGAGTCGCCTGATACCTACAATAAAAAAACCGGTTGCAACCAGATAGACCAGTTGAATGGTATTGGGTAAGAATGCCTGTATCGCCTCAGGTAAGAATTGACTCATTTGTCATCCTCCTTTTTCTTAAACATCTCCAGCATTCTGTCGGTCACCATAAATCCACCCACAACATTGATGGTTGCAAAAACAATGGCTGCAAAACCAATCCACTGGGCATAAAGACTATCAGGTCCACCCGCAATTATTAATGCACCGATAAGTGTAATGCCCGAAATAGCATTTGCACCCGACATGAGTGGCGTGTGTAGGGTAGGTGGCACTTTAGAGATCAGTTCAAAGCCAACAAAAGAGGCGAGAACAAAAATAAAAAGGTTGAATATTAGGTCTTCCATAAATGAGTCTTGAGTCTTGGTTTATAAACTTGAAACGTCCAGAGGATCTTCAAGTGTCACTTCATATTCTCCTTCACAAAGGGTGAAATTACGTCACCTTTATGCGTTACAGTTGCATTGGCGATGATTTCGTCTTCAAAGTTAAAATTTGGTTTACCCTCTTCGATGAGAAGGCTAAGCAGCGACATAATATTCTTTGAGTAGAGCTTACTGGCATGAAAAGCCAGCGTGCTTGGAATGTTGAGCGGGGCAACAATTGCCACTCCATCATGAAAACTTGTTTCGCCCGGCTTGGTTACTTCACAATTACCTCCCTGTTCAGCGGCAATATCAACCACTACAGAGCCGGGACTCATATCCTCAACCATTGCCCTGGTTACAAGTAGCGGGGCCGGTCTGCCCGGAATCAGCGCTGTCGTAATAACTATATCAGATTTCTTGACGTGCTCGTGAATCACCTCACGCTGTTTATCCTTGTTTCGGTCGCTAAGCTCTTTTGCATAACCGCCCGTTGTTTCAGCCTCCTCTTCTAATGGCACTTCAACAAACTTGGCTCCCAGACTTTCAACCTGTTCTTTTACAATGGGTCGTACGTCAAACGCCTCAACAACAGCTCCGAGCCGTTTGGCGGTTGCGATGGCCTGCAATCCGGCAACACCGGCGCCAAGTACTAAAACTTTTGCGGGTGGAATTGTACCGGCAGCCGTCATCATCATGGGCAGATAACGATCGAGCTGATTGGCTCCCATCAGAGCCGCTTTATATCCGGCAATATTGCTCATTGAAGATAGTGCGTCCATCGACTGCGCCCGGCTGATTCTGGGGATAGTATCCATCGCCATACCGGTAATATTCTGACTTTTTAACAGCTCAATATAATCACCATTTTGAAGCGGCCAGATGAATGAGATCAAAACCGATCCCGACTTCATTTTTTTGATGGTTTCATTATCGGGGGCATTTACGGCGATCAAAAGATCAGAGCTGCTAAGAATTTGATCTCTGGATGCAACAATCGATGCTCCGGATGTGGTATAATTTTCGTCTGTATAACTTGACGCAAGACCTGCACCTTGTTCAATCTGTACATTTATACCGAGTGAAATAAGTTTCTCAACCCCTTCCGGTGTAAGAGCTACGCGCTTTTCATTTTCTTGTAATTCTTTGCAAATGCCTGCAATCAAAACAGTTCCTCCATAACGTTGATTCGCAATAAATTATCGATTTTTCTGTGAATTCCAACTGAACTGATCAAGAAAGCGTTTCCACATCACAAATAAGTGTTTTGTCTATCACATTGATAAAGAAGAACAACCAATAAACGAGATATTTTTTTGTACTTTTAGTAAAACAGAAAAAAACTATTTGAAAATGAAAGATATTGAAGGAAAAACGTTTGATGTTGTAATTATTGGCAGTGGACCTGCCGGATTCACTGCTGCACTATACGCAGCACGTGCTGATTTAAACCCGATTGTATTTGAAGGTCCCGAGCCCGGCGGACAGCTGATGCAAACTACCGATGTAGATAATTTTCCCGGCTACCCTGAAGGGGTAATGGGCCCAAAAATGATGGAAGATTTCCGCCAGCAGGCGATTCGATTCGGCGCCGATTGTCGGTACGGTTATGTAACAAACATAGACTTTGAAAAACGCCCTTATAAAATCACTGTAGATGAAGAGACCACGGTTTATGCAAAGGCGATTATCATTGCAACGGGTGCTTCTGCAATGTGGCTTGACCTGCCAAGTGAGCAGCGATTACGCGGTAAGGGTGTGAGTGCCTGTGCTACCTGTGACGGTGCATTTTTCCGCAATGAGCATGTCGTTATTGTTGGTGGTGGTGACACCGCGATGGAAGAGGCTACTTTCCTCACAAAGTTTGCAAGTAAAGTGACTGTTATCCACAGAAGAGATGAACTTCGCGCTTCAAAAGCGATGCAGAATCGTGCATTCGAAAATGAAAAAATCGAGTTTATGTGGGACTCCGAACTTCAGGAAGTGCTTGGCGACCAGGTTGTGAAGGGAGTTAAAGTAAAGAATAGAAAAACCGGTGACGTAACCATACTTGAAGACGTAACCGGAGTGTTTATCGCGATTGGTCACAAGCCAAATACAGAACTCTTTAAGGGTGTACTCACGATGGATGATGTGGGCTATATCAAAACCAAAGGACAAAGCACCGAAACAGATCTTCCCGGAATATTTGCCAGCGGAGATGCGATGGACCCGATCTACCGTCAGGCTGTAACTGCTGCCGGAACCGGGTGCCGTGCTGCGCTGGATGCGGAGAAATTTCTTTCTGATGTTGAAGATGAGAGCAAAGAGGCCATAGCGCAATCTCACTGGAAATAATTTACCACATACTCGTCTGAAGACCTTGGGAAAGCATTATGCTGGTGCTTTGAATTTTCAGTCGTCTGACGAGTCCTTCTAATTTCTACCTAATCGTGGTCCAGGTCGTAAGAACTCTCCCATCGGGATGATCATATTTTGCTGTGATAGTGTCGCCGGGTTGAACGTAGAATTGCCCGGAGGCTTTATCGGTACTCGTGAATATGACACCCATTACAGATATTGGGTTTTCAGTTCTTGATTGAGAGAATTGCTGTTGTGTAGAGGTTTTTCCCAAAATAGGGTGTAAAGAACCAACTTGTGGCCCTCCCAATAAAAAAGCACGCGAATTGGGTTCCAAGATCTCCACATTGTCACTTTGCCTAATTGTGTTAACAATGTCTGCTGAAGGGGTCATTTGAAGAACCAAGACCGGGGAATTTATTATTTGACTCACTACTTCAACCCCTTCCATTTCATCAATCCAGTTCCAAACTTTTTGCAGGGTTTGCGGAGAAGTTGTGTAGCGGAACGTTTCACGATCCATTGCATGTTTTCGGTCGGATTCTTTTACTGTGATGATGGCCGAACCATCATGATCCTCAATGATAGCAGCAAGCTGAATACCCGGTAATTTGTGAAGAGTATTCAGTGAAACCCAAGTGAACTCTCCGGAACTTGAAAAGACATTGATTCGTGCAGGCTTATTGAATTCAGATGGATATGTACCGGCAGATAAAATGACCGGCGCACCAGCATCATATTCTTTATATGGGTCTAAGTGATTCCCATGCCTGGTAAACATAAGACTATGAATATAGGGAGGATCGATGCTCAGAAATAAACTGCAAGAAGTTAAAATAAAAATAATAATTAAAGAGTAAATATATCGTTTCATCTTATAAATCTATTTTATTCAGTCAATACATATTTCGAATGGAGGGCAATCATCCCCATCATTTACATAATCTACCATTTTTATAGTTTCATTAGTGTCGAATCCATCATTTACGGTAACTCTAAGCTGAAAACTTCCATCTGTGGGTGCGAGATTTAATGACAAGGAAGAGTTGCTCCCCACTAACTGCCAGTTTGTATATCCTATTGATTTTTTATGCCAACTGTATGATACCGGCCCGTCATCTTTCTGTACTGACGTAGTCCATGTATAGTTCCCGGCGCTTGAATATGTGTTTGGCCCGCTCATTGTTACCCGAATTCTTATTGCTTCATGAACCTGAACCAAACCGCTGCCAAATATATTTGAATTGCCGAGATGTAAAGCAGATTCATTTAGAATCTGTCTTATTTCAATATTTGTCCATGTTGGGTTGTAAGATTTAATAAGAGCGACGGCACCTACCACATGAGGAACTGCAAATGAAGTACCTTGTATTAAGCCAGATAATCCACCATTTCTTGACGTAGAAACGATTACTTCTCCTGGCGCTGATATTTCAATTTCCGGTCCAGTGGGAGAAAATGCTGATTGATTATTATTAAAATCTGTTGAAGCGACTGCTATGACGGAATTTAATCTCGCAGGATATAATACATTGTTCGAAACTTGAGTATCTCCAGATCCTGCAACAATAATTAAGCCATCTATATTGTAAGCACCATTTATTTGATCAGTTAAAGCGCTATTCTGCCCAATAGCAAAACTAAGATTAATCACAAAAGTATCATTTGAGCGTGCAAACCCAATTGCATCAGTAATAAATGAAATTCTTTGGTTTACATCTTCGGGATATCTGCCACTCCATAAATCAGAATCAAATGCAATACCTACTTGATCGATATTGTTATCGAGAGCGGATGTAATTCCTGCTATCAATGTCCCGTGGCCATCACCTTCTCTAAAATCGTCAAGATCACCATCATTTGTATAACGTGTAACAGGATTTAAATCCAAAACATTAGTAACTCCAGTATCGATTATATGTATATCTACTCCGATACCAGTTGTTCGATTCCATACCTCAGGTGCCTGTATCCGTGCTACATTCCAGGGTATGTCTTGATTTTGAAGTTCATATTCAAAATTAGTAATTAAAGCTGAACTTAAACTTTTTGTATTTCCATCAGGTTCAACATAATCGATGAACGGGTGATTTCTTATCTTTTCGATAAGCTGAGGGTTTGCTTCCATTTTTGCAGAAATTGCCGGGATTTTCTCAATCTCATTAATATGACTAATACCTAAATTTTTAATTACTTCAATGCCTTTATGAAGGTTTTCTGCCTCAATTAATATTTTGCCTTTTTCATCAACGCCGCTGAGGTCATTTGGATTTTTAAACCCAATTATTACATACCCGTTAACATTGTTTATCGAATCACTTAGTGTGCGATGGCTGACGTTCCACCAACTTGTACTCCAACGCGTGAAAACTCCTGTTTTTATGTTTGCTTTAGAATTGATCTCTTGAATTCTTTCTGCCCAATCTGATTCTGAAACATTATTTTGAAAATGGGGGGGGGGTGCTTGTAGGTCTATCTTGACACGCAAAAGTCAGAAAAATTGAACATATAAAGATAAGTAGTAAATATAGAAGATTAGATTTCATAGCGAAGGGTTCTTTTTAAATAACTTGTATTCGACCCTAAATAAATAATCTATTTAAACTTAAGTTCAAACTATTAAGTGAAAGCTTAATAATTCAGTTAAAAAGTAATATGTACAAAAATAAATTTTCCCGGAATTTTTGCCAGCGGTGATGCGATGGCTCCGATCTATCGACAGGCTGTTACCGCCGCCGGAACCGGTTGCCGCGCAGCCTTGGACGCTGAGCGGTTTCTTTCAGATCATGAAAGTGAAGAGGCTATTGCACAGCAGCACTGGAATTAACTGCAACATTATTTATTTAATCGTTGTTGTGGCGGTAAATTCTCTTCCGTCTGGATGACTATAACGTGCAGTAATAGTATCTCCGGGTTGGACGTAAAAACCACCTGAAGATTTATCTGTTGTAGTATAGATCACTGCTTTAACACTTATAGGGTAATCTATTATAGAATTTTGAGACTGTTGATTTGGCAGAGAGGCAGAAGCTTGTGTTTTCGTATTTGATTTAGCACCAGTTCCCAAAAGCCAAATTTTTGAGTTTGGTTCCAAAACTTGGACATTTTTGCTTTTCCTGATTGTATCGATTATTTCAGGTGTAGCGTCCATCTGTAATACGAGCACGGGCGAATTTATGATTTGATCTACCACCTCAACACCTTGCATATTATTAATCCAATTTCTGATCTTTTCAACAGTTCCCGGGGAAGTGGTATAACGGTTAGTCTCACGATCGAAAGCGTGTTCTCTATCAGCCTCTTTCACTGTTATTATCGCAGAACCCTCTTCATCGTTGATGATTTCAGCCAAATCCGCAGCCGATATGGCATGTAATGTTCTTAAATAAACTTTGGTAAACTGTCCTGAACTTGAATATACAGGTATAAAAACAGGTTTGTTAAATGTCTGCTCAGTAGTACCTGCAGAAATCACTAAAGGCAGACCGGCGTCATATGCTTCATAGGGTTCAATAAACCTTTCCCCTCTGGAAAATCGGAGAGATCTAAGTTCTGAATCATCTTCAGCAAAAAATAAATCACAGCCGGTTAAAACAAAGATGAGGGAAAAGATGAAGACCAAATACTTCATAAAGCGGAAAATCTGTTGATTAAATAAGTATGATCAAATAACGCATAAATGTAATCACAGACTAATTTACTTCTTTTTCTTACCTACGGTTTTATCTGAGGGCTCATCTTCATCCTCAATCTCAATAACCTCTGCATCCACTTCGTATTCGTCTTTTTCCCCCTCAACTTCTTTCTCTACAAAAACTCTGACGTCGCTTGCATACATTAAAAGCGTAGTGATGGCTGTTAAAATAGGAGCATAAAAGGCAAAAAATGCACTGCCCGCCAATCCCAAAGTAAGCTGACTCTGCAGAAGTATTTTCCCCTCTTTGTTTTTCAGGATTACCCTTCGGGCATTCCCCTCTTTAATTAGTCGTTTAATCTGAGCAATAATCTCGTCGATGGTGCCGCGAATTTCTTCTGTGATAGGTTTTTCTGCTCTTTTCATAATATTCTCACTTTTTGTGATGGATGTAAGGGAATTCGATTTCATGGTTCTTACTACGAAAAGAAACAAATAAAAGATTCAGAGCCATGTTATCAAGAGTTTATTGCGCATCAACCATTGGGGTAGACGCCCGACTTATCGAAGTTGAAGTTAATATGAGCGGGGGAGTGCCAAAGTATTTTTTGGTTGGTTTGCCCGACAGAGCCGTCAGTGAATCCAAAGACAGGATTGATGCAGCCCTCAAAAACGCAGGGGCACATTTCCCAAGAGGACGAATAACCGTGAATTTAGCTCCGGCTGACCTGCCAAAGGAGGGAAGCGCGTTTGATCTCCCAATTGCCGTGAGTCTGCTTGCTGTTTCCGGTCAAATAGAGACAGACAAACTTGAGCGGTCCTTGATCCTTG
>SKGY01000167.1 GCA_007117235.1 Balneolaceae bacterium | reverse complement strand
TTTCATGGTGATAAAACCGAGATTTTTGTTGTTAAAGCAGCAGATGATAAAACAGTGGAAGCGTTGGTAAGGCCGGGTAAGAAATTCAAAGTTGGCAAAACATATCAACTTACCGATGAGGTAACAGCTGAAACATTGTCAATTTCTGATGATGGAATCAGAACAATACGGCTAAGTCACACTCTTGATGATAAAGATATAAGACCATTCAAACATACCCCATTTCCACCATACATTGAAAGAGATGAATCTCTTGCAGATCGATATCAAACCGTATTTGCAAAAAACCTTGGAAGCAAGGCGGCCCCAACAGCGGGATTACACTTTACACCATCTCTTTTAGAATTGTTGTCACACAGTGGAATAGAGAAAAAAGAGGTTACTCTCCATGTTGGCCTCGGTACATTTGCGCCGGTGAAAACGGACAAGATTGAAGACCACATTATGCATAGTGAATGGTATCAAATAACTGAGAAAGAGGCTGAAGACTTAAATAGTTCAAAAAGCGTAACAGCTGTTGGAACAACCAGTGTGAGGGTTTTGGAGTCTGCCGTGAAACCTGACGGAATGTTTGAAGCCTGTAGCGGTGAAACAGACATTTTTATAATGCCCGGTTATGAGTTCAAATGTGTTGACCATCTTATCACCAATTTCCACCTGCCAAAAAGCACACTTTTAATGCTCATTTCTGCTTTTATGGGGTACGACGAAATGCATAAAGTTTATGAGCACGCAATTAAAGAGAAGTATCGCTTTTACTCGTTTGGCGATGCCATGCTGATACTCTGAGAGTTCAATTTGGCCAATTGAGTTTCAGTATCATTGCTTCCATTCTGCTGCCAAGAAACACGTGCTCACCGCTATTTGATACTGCAAGTAGATCAGGGTTAAAATCCTCTTGATTACGCAAATAAGCTGAAACAACCTTGTCACCCTCATTGGAAACCCACACTACTGTAGTAGGGTGATCAGGAATTGTGTTGATAAGAATAAAAGCTCCGTTTTGTGCGGCTGACATCTGTGAAGCATATTGGAGCATGTACATATTTCGCATTCCCCGATCGACAAACGATTGATTTATTTCAATAAATCGATCAAAAATTCCTTCAGTTGCAGGAACAGATAAATCAACTTCCCATAACAGCTCCTTATCGTGTGAGTATTTTTGCAGTATTGCGGTAGCCTGTTGGTAAGAGAATAAACCACTCTCATTACTTTCAAGTAAGAGGCGATTTATCATGTTTGGGGGAACCCTGCCGGAAAGTATCTCTTGCTGACTTTTATCAAAATCAAAGTCTTCATCTTTATTAATAAGAGACTGCCCAAAGTGTTCTGATGAACCCTCTTGTAAATTTACACGACTTATCAATGATCCTTCAAAGCCATTGGTTGGTGCATAAATTTGGTCTTGAGTATAAAGAGACATTGAAAGAGCAAGACTTTCTAAACGTAAGGGGGCTTCACTCAGAAGGGATCCGTTCAGGTCATAATATATTACCTTGCTGCTGTTACGATCATAGGCAATGTATTGATCGCCAGACTTCCATAAACCTGCTATATATCTAAATTCGCCAGGACCGTCTCCTTCACGACCGAATCTATATTTTTGATTCCCCTCTTCATCAAACAAGAAAATAGATTGAGCCAGATAGTCATAAACCAAAAGTCCTGAATCGATATGATTTATAAGTGCGGGTTGACCTATTTGATCGTGATCTTCAGCAGTTAAATAAAGTGAAGGCTCTTGAAAGTCGACCTCAGTAAAATCAGTTGAATCAGTAGTCTCTGTCTGGCAAGCAAATATAAAAATTGAGATAAATAGAAAATAGCGGGGCATAAACGATTTTTATAGTTTTAAAATCTTAGTATAGATTTTAAGCGTCAAAACTACAAATTACAATTATCGTTACTCTTCCTCATACTGCTTTTTATAGGCCGTGGATATTTTTTGATTCATATGTCGTTTATAGTTTTCGTATTCATAAATACGGACGGTAAATTCTGAGTGAAAATTTCCGTCGTTACAATCAACATGGAGTCTGTTCGGATTGTCAGTTTCAGTAATCACAACCTGGATGTCACCAAGTTTATATGACTCAACTTCTTTGCTCATCAATTGAATTTTATATTTGAACTTATTCTGTAAAAGAAGATAACCGTTTTGAATTTAACAGTCGTATTGTTGATTTTCCTACTTCATTAATTAAAACCAAAAAAATAAGGATGAAAAAGCTCTTAACCATTATTGCTCTAACCCTTCTTCTATCTGCCTGCAACGGCGATACGAATGTAGCGGAAACAGAAAACCCACATGAGGCATTCTTTGCCAATCTATCATCTCTTTGCGGAGAAACATTAACAGGAGGATCAACATTTCCAGATGATCCGGATCACCCATTAGTTGATACCGAACTAAATAATCATATTTCTGAATGTGATGAATCAAAGATCAGAATTGAACTCTACAGAGATGGAGACTATTGGCATGGTGCCTGGGTAATTGAAAAACGTGAAGAAGGGTTACACCTTTTCCACGATCATTTAGGAGATGTCAGAACAATGGAAGACCTGGGTGAAAATGATTTTCACGGATATGGCGGTTATGCTGACGACACCGGCTCGGCAACAACTCAATTTTTTCCGGCAGATGATGCAACTGCAGACATTATTCCTGCAGCCGTAACAAACGTTTGGATGATGGACTTAGACCTCGAAAATGGGAAATTTGTCTACTATCTGGAACGTCATAATGAACCCCGATTCAGGGCAGAAATGTTCGTTAACTAAATTAATCGATAATCAGGAAGGGTGGATTCACCCTTCCTTTTTAATCAACCGATAGAAATAAGCAGCTTGATTTTATCAGTGATGAAGCAAAAGTGGTTCTTATTTGTAATAGTTGTTGTAAGCATTAGTACACTTAGCAGCATCGATTATGTAAACGAAGAGAGAGAGAGAAATCGTCAAATTACGGTATATAACACCTATGCTTATCAGGATGGTGATGAATGGGTGGTGCCGGTAAAAGTGTGGGTGCATAAAAAGAGACGCTGGCTACTGGGAATTACGTCTTGGACGGTAAGGATTATGGGAGAATATAATCCTCAGGAAATGATCATTTTTAGAGAAAGGCTCACAGACTTATTGGCGGATAGTAAATGGCGCAGGGATGTAACTTTCACATTTTCAGAAGATCCAAATCAGAAAGTCTATCAATTAACAGACCTAGACGGGAATTCTTTAAGAACAGACAGAAATGGGAATATCAGAGGTAATTTGAGAATTCATTCAGACTCATTGAGTCATCTGATAGATGATACATCAGGTGACGTCAAGCTGACGCTCAATGCGTCGGCAAGAAGATACTCGGGTAATGGAATGGTCAATTTTATGAAGGCAGAGGGGTTATCCGTAGTATCTGATATTGATGACACAGTGAAAGAGACTGAAATACCGGCTGGGTCTCAGATTGTTGTTAGGAATACATTTTTTATTGAATATTCAGCTGCCGAGGGTATGGC
>SKGY01000128.1 GCA_007117235.1 Balneolaceae bacterium | reverse complement strand
CATTTTTCAAATTGCGAATTACGCAGAATCATTGATGCAACTGGTATGGCTGCCGGTTCTGCTTTGGACGATCATAAGTTTTGGAGTGTGGCTCATTTTAAAAGCCTCATCCAGAATTCATCCTGAATATCAGCATCAAACCCGGCTTGCACTCCTTTTTGCGCTGCCGGCAGGATTGATCTTTTTAGGTTTACTGAACCAGATCTCATCGATGCTCTCAGCTTCTGCATCCGAATCGGCACTTAAACTGATCTACGTTGTCTCACCTGTTGATTTTGTAGTAACACCGGTAGAAGAGTCAACGGGAATACCTTTTATGTCGGTTGCATACGCATCCATTTTCTTACTCTTTGCCGTTGGGATGATCTACTTTCTCGTGCGATTTGTAATTCAGTGTGTACAGCTATATACGTTGAAAAAAAGCTGTGAGCTGATTCCTATTTCGAAAATTGAAGGATTAAGTCCTCAAAATATCGGGCTCGCAATGGGTACCCGAAAGCCAATTACAGTTAGTTTTTTAGAAACTGAGATTGTGCCTGTCACATTTGGCTTCAGAAATCCCGTGATTTTGCTGCCCAATTCATTACGTGACAACCACAACAAAATGAACCTTGCTGTTCGCCATGAGTTAACTCACATCAAACAGCATGACTTCTTTTCCCATATGATTGTTGTTTTGACTGAAGCCCTCTTCTGGTTTCATCCGCTCGTACATAAACTTAAGACCGAACTTGTTGAATACAGAGAGATGAGATGTGATCACCTTGTTTTAAGTGAAAAGTCTGTATCCAAAAAAGAGTATGCGTCTCTGCTATTGGAGCTCATTCCAAAGCCCAATATCAACAAAGAACTTTCCGTAAATATGGCTCAGGAATCTTCAAACCTTAAAAAAAGGATCACAATGATAACTCAACAAGGAACCATAAAACCTATTTCAAAACGATCGAGTATCGCACTGCTCGGAGCCATTTTTCTGTCAACTGCTATTGTGATGGCCTGTACAGATATGCAGACATCAACTATTTATGATGATGAAGAATTGAACCTGCTCACCGATGTGGACAGAACCGGTGAAAGAGGTTACCATCAGATCTTGATCTTCATGGGTGATGAAGAACAGGCAGAACGTCACGAAAGCAGATTGTCACAGCTCAGAGGGTTACAGCCTGAACACATTAAATCTATAGAGATTCTAAAAGGTGACGCTGCCGTTAAAGAGTTTGGCGAAAGAGGTGAAAAAGGTGTGATTAAGATTACGACAAATCTTAGTGAAGAGAGTTACAATACGGCTCTAAAAGCACTTGGATTGGAGCCTGAATCAATCTCGCCTGCCCCAGAACAGATGGAAGGAAGTGACGCGAATGACTATTTCGTAGTAGTTGAAGATATGCCTCAACTGATTGGTGGCCTCCGAGAGCTACAACAGAATATCCGATATCCTGAAGCTGCCAGACGTGCCGGTATTGAGGGACGAGTTTACGTACAGTTCGTCATTAACGAGCAGGGAGATGTAGAAAATCCTCGAATCATGCGAGGAATTGGTGGTGGCGCGGATGAAGAAGCACTGCGTGTTGTAAAGATGGCAAAATTCACCCCGGGCATGCAGCGTGGGCGTCCGGTCAGAGTTCAGTATTCACTGCCTATTTTCTTTAGGCTTGCCGGCAGTGAAAGCACTCCTGAGCAAACCAGCCTTGAACCACAGGAAAACAGGCTGAATGAAGTTACGGTGAGTGGCTATAACGCGAACACAAATGAAACGTCTACTGCAATTGAAGGTGAAGTGATAAGCAGAAGCATGACTATTAACTTTAATTACGATGGTTCCACAATAACAGGAACTGTAGTTGATGGTCAGACCAGAGAGCCACTTGCCGGTGCTAATATAACATTAGATGGAGCGAACCGAGGCACTGCTGCAAATGTGAATGGTGAATTTAGTTTCTCAAATTTTCCTTCTGATCTGAGTCACATTACATTTTCCTACATAGGTTATCGTACCCAAAAGATTGAGTTATAATTTAACATACTACGCTGAGCCATAGCGTACGGTTAGATAAAGGCGGAGCTCGTTTAACGGGTTTCGCTTTTTTATTTGATGCTGATTTATGACATCTCATTCTCTATATTCATGACTGCATTAAACAATTACAGTCTGAATGAAACCAATCTTACTCACCAAATCTATTCACCTCTGCGTGCTCTCAGCACTGATCACTATTATAAGCAGCTGTACCGGCTCATCTAGAGTTTCAGATAGTGATTTTGAAACACTCCAATTCGATATTGTGGAGTCTGCTTCAACCGATTACGGTTACTCTGTTATCGTGTCAGGCTTTTCGGAAGATAAACCAAGCCTCTACAATGCTGTTCACAAAAAACTGAGACACTACTACCCGGATCAGGTGTCAAACATTACTGAATCAGGACAAAACGGTTCGCGAACTCTTTCAGCAAACATTTCAAATGATCCTAAATCAGTAAACAGGGTTTTATGGCTATTTGGTGTTGAAACTTACAGACATCATCATCTCGAATATAAACCTGAAGCGCCAGAATCAGGTTACGTGATTATGACACAAATGCCTGAACTGATTGGAGGTACAAATGAGTTACAAAAAAAGGTTCGATACCCCACAGTTTTAGAAGGTTCTGGAATTGAAGGGCAGGTAGATTTGAAGTTTATGATTAACGAATTTGGGGAAGTAACTGAACCTGAAGTTATTCAAAGTCTACATGAAAGTGCTGACAGTGAAGCGATCAGGGTTATTAGAGAAGCCAAATTTAAACCCGGGATTGTTGACGGTTTGCCCGTTAGAGTTCAATTCAATATGCCTGTTTTTTTTAGAGATCGGTGATATTTAGAAAATTTGATAAAAATAACTTCTCTTTTATGTAACTATAATAACCTGTTTACGTACCCACACAATATTGATATATCATAAATTTCAAGAAGGTTCTCATCATGCCGGCAAAGCTCAAAAAATCACGTGTTGACAAAATGATCGCAGGTGTCTGTGGAGGTATCGCAGATTATCTTGGTTGGGATTCTACCATTGTGCGTGTCATTTTTTTAATACTCGTTTTCTCTTCAGTGGGATCAATGGTTCTCCTCTATTTCATCCTCGCTTTAATAATGCCGGATTAATTTTCTATCCTTTTTAAGCTCAATCGGCTAAAATTTGGATTCTATGTGACGTCTCAGCATATTTTCTCTGAAAATTGTGGAGAATTAAACTATGAAAGTAGCTGTAATTGGTGAAAAAAAGCGAGCTGATGCCTGGGAAAAGCATCTTCGGAAACTTGCTGTCGTGAATGAGGTTATCATCGCAACAAAGCTTTTCAGCGACCCCGTTGTTGACGCTGTAATATTGATTGATGATTCCAAAAATAACTTACACCTGCTTCACGACTCAATACGCGCCGGTCTTCACAGTTTTCTCATCTCAAAACTTCCTGATGATCAGGAGATGTTAGAAAAAGTATACCACACCTCTGAGGAAGCCAATGTTGCCGTTCAATTTTCTCACTG
>SKGY01000009.1 GCA_007117235.1 Balneolaceae bacterium | reverse complement strand
TAATTACTTCATCACCCGGTTGGGTTAGAACTGAAAGGCAGAGCTGATTACTCATAACCCCACTCGGTACAAACAATCCGGCCTCCATCCCGAACATATCCGCCATTTTTTTCTCAAATGCGTTCACGGTGGGATCTTCTGCAAAAACATCATCTCCCACTTCTGCCTCCACCATCGCTTTTAGCATGCCGGGCGTTGGCTTTGTTACAGTATCACTTCGAAGGTCGATCATGTTGGATTGATTCTAGTATGTTTAATTTTGATGGTAAAGGATAACCTTTAAGCGTCTGAGCAGAGCAAAGTCCTTGAAGCATTGTCCTGTTTCAAATTTTGAACTAACCTTTGAATGAGGAATTAATTTTTTTGAACACATAGATAAAAAAGAAATTTCAACCACCCCCGACCCCTTCCGTCAAGAGCCGGACAGGCTCTTGCAAAGGAGGGGAGTTTTAGTCTCACATCTCACATCTCATGTCTCACATCTCAAGCCTATCTCTTAAAAAACCCTTCCCCGGTCTTATCGCCCAGTTTACCCGCATCCACCATTTTTACCAATAGCGGACATGGACGGTACTTGGGATCTTTGAATCCATCATATAGAACATTGAGAATATCAAGACAGACATCAAGTCCGATAAAATCAGCTAACCGAAGCGGACCCATTGGGTGTGCCATACCAAGCTTCATTACTTCATCAACATGCTCGGGTTCGGCCACACCTTCATGCACGCAAAAAATTGCTTCATTGATCATCGGCATGAGAACACGGTTAGATACAAATCCGGGAAAATCGTTTGCAGGAACCGGCTCCTTACCGAGCTTTTTAGAGATTTCCATGATGGAATCTGTAACGGCGCTATCGGTCTCAAGTCCATTAATAACCTCAACCAGTTTCATAACCGGTACCGGGTTGAAGAAGTGCATCCCAATAAACTTCCCGGGACGACTTGTTACCGCAGCAAGTTTGGTGATTGAAATGGAAGAGGTGTTACTTGCCAAAATAGCATTGGCAGGTGCATGTTCATCAACCTCTTTGAATATCTTCTTTTTAAGATCGTAGTTTTCAGGAACTGCTTCTATTACGAGATCTGCACTTTTAACTCCATCAGATACACTTAAAACCGGCTGAATTCGCTCAAGAGTGGCTTGTTTTTCTGCCTCTGAAATTTTCTCTTTGCTCACCATTCTGCTCAGATTCTTGTCAATTGTGTTCATCGCCCGATCAGCAAACTCCTGCTTGGTTTCCACAAGTTTTACATCAAAGCCATTTTGTGCAAACACGTGAGCTATACCGTTGCCCATTGTTCCGCCACCAATTACTGTAATATTTTTTATTTCACTCATTTATATTGCTCCGTTACTTTCATTCTAATTCATTTTATTCGGCAATGAGAGTATGTATTTTGATTGGAATTTTCAATCTTTACCGCCACTTATTTTGAATTTATTACTCTGATTTTATGAGCACTTTATTGCGTGTTATGATCTTCCTGATGATTCTCATTACCGGGTTTATCATAATCGGTATATACTGGACTTTTTACAAACCACTGCCGAATTATTCAGACACTCTACAACTTCCGGGTCTTCAGCAACCTGTTGATGTTCATTGGGACCCTTACGGTGTACCCCATATTTATGCTCAGTCAGATAATGATCTCTATTATTCAATGGGCTATATCCATGCGCAGGAACGGCTTTGGCAAATGACTCTTTCGCAGCTCGCAGCCGAGGGACGTTTTGCTGAATTTTTAGGTGAAGAACTGGTAGAGATTGATAAGTATCAGCGGACGATTGGTTTTTGGGAAATAGCCAATAGAATAGAACAACAATCTGACCCGGTTACGCTTGAGGCACTGCAAAACTACGCAGATGGCGTGAACCAGTATGTAAGTGACAACAGGAAAAATCTGCCTATTGAGTTTACACTTTTAAATGTTGAACCCATTTCCTGGACACCAACCCACTCCATTGCCCTTACCCGATTGATGGCCTGGGATCAGAACATTCACTGGTGGAGTGAACTCTCCTATGCGTTTCTTGAAGATTTTTTAGAGCCCAATACATTACAGGAGCTTTTCCCTGAGTATAGCGATAGGTATCCAACTACGATGAATAATCAGCAGAGCAGTCAAATTGCCGGTTCTCTATTCCCACTTTTGGATTTGGAAGTGGAACGCCGTGCGCTTCTATCAGTGGAAGGTGCACCGGTGGGCAGTAATGCCTGGGCATTGCAGGGTAAAAAGACCGAATCCGGTTACCCTATGCTTAGTGGTGACCCCCACATGGGATTAAGCATCCCAGGTTTTTGGTATGAAGCACATTTATCCGCTCCCTCCCATCAAATTACAGGTGCTACAATTCCGGGTGTTCCGTTTGTCATTTTAGGGAGCAATCAGTCCATCGCATGGTCTATCACAAACATGATGGCAGATGTTGTTGATTTTTTCGTTGAGCAACCATCGGAAGGAGATCCCAATTCATATATAACCGACAGTACTGTCACTCCGGCCGCTACCGAACCGTTCACTATCAGAAATGAAATCATCAAGGTAAAAGATGGTGATGATCAGCTATTCAGAGTTCGCCACACTAAAAATGGTCCTATTGTAACCGATATACTTACTGATCAACCACTATCTGATGGCAGAATGATTTCCATGGCTTGGACTGGCAGTGAGGTTAGTGATGAAAACAGAGCCGGCTACCTGATGAACCGGGCATCAAATATTGCCGAGTTTGAGGACGCCATTTCGAATTTTAAATCACCTGCGATGAACTTTATTTACGCAGACATAGAGGATAATATCGCCATATTTAGTGCTGCATATCTGCCCATCAGAGATTTTAATCCACTACTGTTCAGACAGGGATGGAACCCTGATTACAGCTGGCAAAATCCTATTCCGTTTAATGAACTGCCCAGAGTTGTAAATCCAGAATCGGGCTTTATTGCACATGCCAATAACAAAATGCATACCGAGAGTTATTCTCACTATATCGGCACATTTTGGGCTCCACCATCCCGAATAATGAGAATTACGGAGTTCTTAAGCAGCAGAGACAGCGTATCTACTGATGATATTCAGTCACTTCAGGTTGATGCTTATTCAGAACATGCAAGAGAGGTTACTGAACTTATTCTTCCAATTTTGAGAGATAGTGACGAGTATAATTTTAATCTTGTATTGAGCTATCTGGAGAACTGGGACTTTATCTATCAGCCAAGCTCGACCGCAGCAACTCTGTTCGATCTGTTTTTTATGAATGTGACAAAAAATACTCTAATGGATGAGATTGGTCCTGATTATTACAGATCGCTTGTAACATTAAGCTATCTTCCAATTCAGATAATGAACAGGCTTCTTTTTGAAGACAGTGTATTTTTCAACAATGTCACTACTTCTGAGGTGGAAACCAGAGATGATATTATCAGACTGAGTATGCGCGAAACTGTTGAGCAGTTAACGGAAGAGTTCGGGTCTGAACCTCTCGACTGGAGATGGGAAAACGTGAACACCATTACAATTAGACCACAACT
>SKGY01000020.1 GCA_007117235.1 Balneolaceae bacterium | reverse complement strand
TTTCCACGGTAGAAGAAAATTCTACCTTTCCAATAGTAAAGTTCTTCATGAAGGATTGTGTTAACACCTCCCCCGTGAGCATCCCACTCTTGTAATGCATTTTGAATCTCAACTTCTGCCAATTCATAATCCCTCATCTGCATAAGTGACCTCACGTATAACCGATGGTAATAGCTGTTACGGGGATATATTTCACTCATCGTTCTGAAGATTTTTGCAGCTTCATCTTCTTCATCTTCATAATTAAGAAGTATGAATCCCAGAAAATATGCGGCTTCGGGTCTGGCAAAAACACCATCGTAATAGGCGTTGGTTAAAAATTGCACACCTTCCTCTTTATCCCCATCAGGTAAAAACCGAGACCCTACTCGGGCTACAGGATATTTTTCAATCACATGCGCAGAGTAGTATCTCATCATACCAAGCGCAAAGTAGTTATCGGGCAAATTTGGTACTACTTCCATCAGCCTTGAATATGCCTGATATGCTCTTCTTCCGATATTTATACTTGTAATCCAATTTCCCCTGTTGGCATTTTGCCGGGCTGCATATCCATTAGCAACGGCACGTACAATTAATGCATCAGGATGATCCGGTTCTCTGTTTAAGAGACGTCCCGCTTCATAATCAGCCCGTTTCATACGATTAAAAAACTCCTCGTTATACTGATCATCAGCCAGGTCATTGAGAACAAACCACCAAAGTTCCATAGCGTCCCATAGTGGCCATAATGGATGTTCAGGGTACGCTGATATCCATGGCTGTAAGATTTTCTTTGCAGCCTCCGGATTTCGATTGTAAAGAGAGTCAATCGCAACCCTGGCATCCACTACAAACTCTTCATCCTGAATTAAAATTGGAGTTTGAGCCAGTGCAGGTTCATGCAGATAAAACTGCAGAGCCAGGAAAATGGAAATCGTGATGCTTTTGAAGATGCGCATCAAATGGGATTATTTTAGATGTTCGAGAAACCAGCTTTCTGTAAAAGCTAAAGCTTCTGAGAATTCAGGCGGAAAGTCTTCTTCTTCGAACGGGTGAGATATGTTAAAGGTATGTCCGGCGTTGGCAATAATACGAATTTCTTTATCATCTGCCGGTGATTTACGGAACAGAGACTCTGAATCACTAAATGGTACAGCTTCATCTTTTTTTGCTGCCACAAACAGTGTGGGAATATGTAACTCCTGAATTCTCCGAATTGCCATCAGTTTATCGGCGTGTTTCAATGCATCATCATAAACCTCTTTGGAAACTTTGAGTATCTCACCCGTTCTTGAATTTTTGATCTCAGTGAAGCCGTTTTGTTCCCAGTCTGCGATCATTTCACTGCTCCATCGCTCGTTGTAGTCGGCAACTGCATTCCAGGTAACAAGGCATTGTATATCTGAGTACTCTGCTGCTGCAGCAATGGCGGTATGCCCACCTCTTGAATGACCTAAAATCCCAAACCTATCGGTATCTAAAACTACTTTATCGCTCTCTATTTTCTTCTGTTTAATGGCCTCAATAATAACTCCAACATCTTTCAGATCACTGCTCAGAGTTTGCCGGGCAAACAAATCGGGTTCATCAAATTCCATCATACCTTCACCTACTCCATTGAGGGAAAAGTTGAATGAAACAACAGCAAAGCCCTCTCTGGCAAGTTCTTCACAAGCATCAGGAAAAGCCCCCCAATCTTTAAACCCCTTAAATCCGTGTAAAAAAAGGATAACCGGGAAAACAGTTCCTATGGTAGTTACCGGTGCATAGAGATCATAATAGATGGGCAGACCTTCTACAGATGGAACTGAGCCCGATTGTTTAGAGATACTGCTGTAGCTCATGGTTAATCTTTATTAAATGCGAGAGTGTCTAGCTTCACCAGTTTTCGAAGATCATTAATCTCTTTTTGTCGGAGATATCGCCAGCGACCCACACGTAAATCATTATCCGTTAAACCTGCGTATCTTATTCTTTTAAGTCTGGATACATCTGCGCCAATTTGAGTAATCATTCTGCGAATCAGATGATTTCTTCCTTCAAAAACCGCAATTATCACAGTTGCAGGATCTAATGCACTACGTTTTACGCTATGTGCTTTAACGGGGCCATCTTCTAACTCCAAAGTACCACTCAGGTTTGCAACTTCCTCATCGGTAAGAGGTCTATTAGCGGTTACCTCATATGTTTTTTTCACCTTGTAGCTAGGATGCATCAAACGATGTGCAAGGTCTCCGTCGTTACTCAGAAGCAACAAACCCATTGTATTACGATCGAGTCTTCCAACGGGATAAACACGAAATCCGGTCGCATCCTCAATGGCATGCATAACGGTATTTCTGTCTTTCTCATCGTCCGTTGTGCTGATCGTATCCTTGCCTTTATTTAATAAAATGTACACAAAAGGCTCAAGTGATAAATTCTGCTTTTCTACAGTTACCTTATCGCTTGGTTTCACTTTTACACCCATTTCTGTTACAACCTTACCGTTCACTTTTACTTTGCCCGACTCTATATACTCATCTGCTTCACGGCGAGAACATAAACCTGCATGCGCGATATATTTATTTAATCTAATCTCCTCCCGAAGATAAGGCTCCTGATTTGCCCTGCTTGAGCTTGAAGGACTCGATTTTGATTTTCTGCCTTTAGGATACGATTTTCTGGTTTTCTTACGATCTCCTTTGTCTGAATCCTGCTGACCGGGAAACTCTTTTTGTCTGCCTGCAGGCCTACTTGGTTTTCGTTTTGCTTCAGGCCTTTTCTCCGGCTCATCGGTTTTAACGGTTGTTCTTTTTACAGTTTTTTTCGGAGGGTCAACACTCTCTTTTTTTGAAGATGACTGCTTCTCCCACGGCCAAACACGGCCTTCTGATGAGTCTTCTTCATTTTCGCGTCGCTTTTGATCTCGTTTATTATTACTCATTATCTATTTATTTGAAATTAAAATGTATGTACTGAAAACTCCCTTAAATCGAACCAATCAGGATTTCCAAAATCTGTATTGATGATAATACCACCAACTAGTGCTACCGTTGTATTTTTGAAAGCACCCTCAGAAGCATTTAGTAGTTTTTTTATCTGTGTGTCAATTTGATCATATAAGACGTTGGTTGCTTCAACAATAGGAACGCTATGCTCTTTAATTTTATCGGACCCTTTACTCAACTGCTCTTCTATTTTCCACTCCTGATAATCAAGATCAGAGTCGCGTTTTCCAACGTTACCATCCAAAATATCTCCCATTGAAGCTTTAATTGCACCACAACAGGACGATTCCTGTGCTCGCCCCTTCCGAATAACTGCACCAATTGTACCCGTTTCAGTAAAACCTATATGAGGCCCATACTCGATAATTGCAAAACCATCATCGGGAATGTGAGCGGCAAAAGCTCCAAAACCGGTTAATCCAGTGAAGGGATAACCTGCCAGTCCACCCAATGAAAATGGATTACCGTATTCTAAGTAATCCCTGAAATTTGTTGATGACCTGACTACTTCATCACTGCAAACAGATGTACCTAAAATTGTCCTATCTGTATCAAATTCATATTCATCCACCAATTTATTCATACAACTACGGG
>SKGY01000183.1 GCA_007117235.1 Balneolaceae bacterium | reverse complement strand
GGGTACAAGTGTAGGTGCTAACTATTCTGAAGCAAACAAGTCAAGAAGTGTCAAGGACTTTATTCATAAGATGAACATCTGTGTAACTGAAGCAGGTGAAACAGAATTTTGGCTGAAAGTTATCGAAAGAACTGACTGGGGAGATACTCAAACTCGGGATGAACTCAAAAATGAAGCAAGTGAATTAATCGGTATATTTACATCAGCAATAGTTAAACTCAAATCGAAAAACAAAAGATAACCTCTTAGCACTTCAAAATTCCAAGTACTCCAAACTCATAAACTCCAAAACTCTAAGTACTCCAATGTCTGCACAACTAATCGACGGAAAAAAAGTAGCTACTGAACTGAAACAGCAAATCAGAGAAGATGTTGAGAACTGGGTTGCTGCCGGTAATCGTCGGCCATTTTTGAAAGTGTTACAGGTTGGAACTGATCCTGCGTCAACAGCGTATATCGGGGCTAAAACCCGTTCATGTAAAGAGGTGGGGATCGATACAGATACTACGCATCTTCCGGATACAGTTTCAGCTAAGGAATTGAAAAAAGTGATTCGTTCATTCAATACAGATAACAAAATTGATGGAATCTTAGTCCAGCTGCCATTGCCTTCTCACTTATCATCACATGATGTAATTGAGAGCATCGATCACCGGAAAGATGTGGATGGTTTTCATCCTATGAATGTTGGGAGATTAACTGTAGATCAGCCAACGTTTAAATCGTGTACGCCTGCAGGCATTTTTGAACTATTTAAATATTACAGCATCCCTACAAAAGGGAAGCATGCTGTTGTGGTTGGAGCGAGTAACATTGTTGGTTCACCGATGGCCATTATGCTTTCAAGAGAGAATACAGCCGGAAAAGCTACAACTACTATTTGCCATAAATTTACTAAAGACATCACCATTCATACCATTTCAGCAGATATTCTGGTTGTCGCAGCAGGTCAGCCAAATCTGATAAAAGCTGAGATGGTTAAAGAGGGGGCAGTGGTAATTGATGTTGGAATCAACAGGGTTGCCGATGAAACTACAGAAAAGGGGTATAAACTTGTTGGAGATTGTGATTTTGAAAGCATTAAAAAGAAAGCGAGCTGGATTACTCCTGTTCCGGGTGGAGTTGGACCAATGACCGTAGCCATGCTGATGAAAAACACACTACTTGCCGCGAAAAAATCGATCTATCCTGAAGACTAAGAACTTGACTATTGATTGTGAACCCAATTTCAAATCTTTACTTTAAAGAAAGATTTCACAATAAAGCTTTGATCAATACAATTAGTGCAAAAACAGCTTTTCACATATTCGTTAACTGCTTTATTTTTGATACTCTCAGTACAGGAGATCAAAGCTCAAAATGATCCCGATCCACGTGGTGCATTTTTAAGATCATTAGCAGTTCCCGGATGGGGGCACTACTATGCAGACAAAGAGAGTTGGAATCGTGGGAAAGTTCATCTTGGCACAGACGCCATACTCATAGGTTCAATTTTTGGATTAAATGCACGAACAGCTAATCTGCAGCAAAAATATATCACACTTTCAAATCTCAGTGCAGGAGTTGATATATCGAATAAAGAGCGCTCATTTCAATTAGCAATGGGTGATTTTAATTCCCTTCATGAGTACAATGATTTTCAGTTGAGATCAAGAAACTGGCATCGGTTGATTGAAGACACTCCTGAAAATAGATGGCAATGGGATGATCCCGATGACCGTCGTCGATATCGTGAACTCAGGTCAAATCGTGATCGGTTAAGAAATCAAATTCCCGTTCTTGGTGCTTTTATGGTGGTGAATCGAGTGATCAGCGGAATCAGTGCTTACAATCGAGCACGAAATCATCAATCACTGCCTGATTTAGTGATACTTCCTGTTGACGGCACGAATGGAATTGCTGCTCAATTCAACCTTCGATTTTAATGAGCACTGAGACTACACGCTACAAACTCACCTTCGAATATGACGGCACCGATTTTAGCGGGTGGCAGATTCAGCCCGATGTCAGAACTGTTGAAGGGGTGATTGAAGAGGCATTTGCCACCATTTATCAATTCCCGATTGATATAATTGGTCAGGGACGAACAGATGCAGGTGTACATGCAATTAACCAAACGGCGCATGTTGATCTACCGGAAAAATTTGATCCTGAAAAGATCATTCACGCAATGAGAGGATTGTTACCGGATGACGTCTCCCTCAAAAATATAGAGCCTGTTTCCAAAGAATTTCATGCCAGATTCGATGCTTTATCAAGAGAGTACCTGTATAAAATTACAACGCAGCCGGCACCATTAATCAGAAATACGGCGTGGTATGTTCACAA
This sequence comes from Balneolaceae bacterium, assembly GCA_007117235.1. Taxonomy (GTDB): domain Bacteria; phylum Bacteroidota; class Rhodothermia; order Balneolales; family Balneolaceae; genus Rhodohalobacter. Next base: position 10,668 of record SKGY01000183.1, on the reverse strand, counting down.
TAAACTGGATTTAAAACTGCTTGATCAGTGTGCCAGACTGATTTTAGGGGAGCATGACTTTATCAACTTCTGTATTCCTCCCGATGAAGAGGAGATGACAACAATCAGTACTATCACAAAAAGCGAGTGGCATTCGGATGGCAACTTGTTGGAGTACCGAATTGAAGGGAATCGTTTTTTACGACATATGGTCCGCCGGTTGGTTGGATTGATGACTGATATCGCCTCCGGTAAGCAGGAGGTTGATCACCTCAAGAATTTACTTAGCAACAGTGCTCAAAAACAGAAAGCACCATCAGCCCCGGCAAGCGGGTTACATCTAAGTAGTGTTAGATATTGATAGTACATCTTTCGAAGGTAGGATGACTTAATCGTCATGCTGAACCCGCCTGTTTCGCAGGTTGGCGGATTCGGTGGGTAAGCTTAGTTCAGCATCTCCCATCTCTATAAACGGCAGGAGATCCTGATCTACATCAGGATGACCGTGATATTAAATCCTTCCCTACCAGTATAACAAAGGCCATGATGATTAATCACGGCCTTTGAAATTATTGCTTTGGTTAGAGAAGCTTACTCGCTTGGATAACCATCCAAATTTGAAATCTGCTCTAGATATGGTTCAATTGGTGACCAGTCGTTAACGTTCAGTTCCCGAAGATCGAGTGTTGCACCACCTGCTTCTTCTGCTCCTTCTGTGGAGTCGAGAAGTGCACCGTCAGCCATCATCTCACCGAGCACTGTTATGTCTGTAACACCGGTGTTACGCATGTTGATTCTGTATAATGAAAGCAGATCACGCAGTGTTGACATACCCGCATTTCCAAACGGAACATTTCTTAAGATTGCTTCCTGAAGTCCATCATTACCTGCAAGCGGACTAATGTCAGTCAAACCGGTTACAGTATTTGCATTGAAATAGGTAAGGGTTGTGTAGTTTGCAATAGGAGAGATATCGGTTACATTTGTATCATTCAATCTCAGATATTCAACTTTCTCAAGATCAGCAATCGGAGTTAGGTCAGTAACGCTTGTTCCGCCAAATCGCAGATATCTGATATTTGGTGCATACTCCAATCCTGTCAGATCAGAAATAGGTAAGATTCCTGCTACGTTCAAAGTGTCTAAACCTGTGAGGTAGAGTGTAGTCAGATCATCAGCTGCATCAACTCCGAGATAGGCTTTGATAAAATCTTCCAGATTTGAATCAGGGAAGTTTACAACTGCATTTGCGGGCATTCCGCTTATATCAGTGATTTGATCAACAAAAGGAGCTATTGGTGACCAATCTTCAATGCTTAAACCGCGAAAGTCTAAAACAGCACCGCCATTTTCTTCCTGTGCACCCGGTGTTGAGTCGAGCAGGGCACCATTCTCCATCATCTCACGCAGTGGACTGATGTCTGTAACCCCGGTATCTCTCATGTTGATTCTGTGAATAATCGGGAATGTTCGAAGTGTTTCTAATCCTGCATTGCCCATCGGTACGTCACGGAGAATCGTGGTGTGAAGATTAGCATTACCTAAAAGCGGACTAATATCCGTCAATCCTGTCACCGTATTAGCGTTGAAATAGGTAAGGTTAGTGTAATTAGCAATCGGACTGATATCTGTAATCCCTGTATTGTTGATTCTGAAATATTCAATATTCTCAAGATCGCTAACCGGACTCAGATCAGTAACTGCTGTGTAGCTTATTCTAAAATACTCCAGATTTAAAGCGTACTCAATACCTGTTAAATCTGCGATTTCGCTTATATCGCCGGAAAAATCATCTGAAGCATTGAGATTGAGTTCTGTGATTTCCAGCATCATTTCCGGAGTAATGTCTGTCTCATCATCAATATCCAGAATAATGCGTATTTGTGCCAATAGTCGCTGGTCAGGTATCTCTACCGTCTCAACTTCTTCCTCTTCTTCAATTGATGTTGGGCCATCATCAGAACAAGCTGATAAAAGCAGTGTAAAAACCAGCAGAGCAGAGAGAGTGCCGGTGTATGTTTTTATGATATGTTTCATTGATTTAGTGTATTAGTTTTTATTGTATGTATGTGTATTTGAAAAGTGGTGGTACTGTTGTTGAATTGAGTTCTTCGCTTAGTGTGAAGTAGTTGTAATCCAGGTCGAAGCAGATCGCTTCACCCTGTGGTTCTCCGGCGTATGGAGCTTTTACAGGTGTGCGGGCAAGCATTTCAACCATAGTTTCACCTGCCTCTCGTTGCCAGTAAAAAATTTCCTGTCTGTTTTTAATTAATACCCGTTCACCACTAAGTGATGATGTAGCCGCAGACGCTTGTCTGAAGGAAAAATCTCCGGCTTTGTAAATAGTGTAAAGCTCATCTATAGGTTGTGGGTAGGGCAGCACATAGAGCATGGAAACGACATCACGTTTTGTCACCAGAAAGATGTCTTTTGTAAGGGGATCAACCAGCATGCCTTCGGTGTCATGACTTCCATCGGGATATTCAAAGCGTATCCGTTCTACACCGGCATCGTCTAAAAATATGTTACGACCGTAATGCTCCTCTTCATACTCAGGCTCCGGAAATCGGTAGATGCTGTAATTTGGGCGGCGTTCGTTATTGTCGCCCGTATCGGCTATGTAGATGTAATGTTCACCTTCAATAGGCCCGTAGGAGAGTTCCATATCTTCCCAATCAAGATTAACGGTGCCTCCTATGGTGTATCTGGCCATGATTTCACCTGAGGTGGAATCAATAAGAAAAATTGTATTTGCGTGACCCGAATCATTATGAGCCCAAACTTTACCCGGATTTTTCATACTCCATGCAAGGCCTGACGCTTCACTCATTGCAACTTCTCCTTTGTTTTCGGGGATTGGCTCAAAATCTTCGGTGAATGGTAAAGAGAATGTGTTGTAATCAGTTACAAAAGGTGTATGGTTCGCCCAATCATAGCTGTAAGGAAACTCATCTTCTAATTGGAGGGATTGATCTGAACACTGTAACAGAAACAGAGAAAGAAAGATATATGTAGCTTTTTTTATCAAAAGAGGGGGATAAAAAAAGAGCGGACTTCATGCCCGCTCTTTAAATGATTTATTCTGATCCAAATGCTCCGAAAAACTCGGAAGGAGCAGGTGGCGTAAAGGTCATAGACCCGTCTAATGTTGTGTATGTATCATGAACAAAATCAAAGTCTGTGAAAGCACCTGTTAATGCAGGTGAACCGGCTTGAAGCCTGAAATCTGCATCAGCAGGAATTGGATCAATGTTGTTTCTCAGTGGATCCGTACTGATCGTAGTGTTGCCACTGAATTCGAAATCAGATGGATCAAAGTTTACAAACATTGGATCGTTCTCTCCGGGACCGCCTGTAACATCACTGTCAGGAATTGGAGTTCTTGGATCATAACCAATCAATCCCCATGAGGATGTCTGGTCTGATGGATAAAATTCATCAACAATTGTTTGAACACTGCCGTAATACCAGTTATAGCCGTAGTTGAGCATATCTACATTTGGCTCACTTTCGCCACGAACTAATCGTAAACCGAATCGAACATTAACATTCAGGTTGTTATAAACATCACCAAAACCGTTTGATTCGTAGTTGAGGCCTGCTCCACGACCTGGTTCAGCACGTCTGTAACCATGGTTTACGATCGTGTTATTGTAGAAGTTGGTGTGTGCTCTACCTCGCTCACCGGGACCTGTATCTGCTGTTTTCAGACAGTTTGTGGCACCATTGTAACACAAGTTATATGCAAAGTCGCCGTTTGTAGCAGCCTTAATGTTAACCACATCTCCACCGGTACCGCCAATCACTTCAAATACGTTGTTGGTCATCAGTGTTTTTCCACCGTTGATTCTGATTCCGTCATCAGGGGTAAAAGAGATTCTCGAGTGCTGAAGCACAAAGATCCCGTCTTGACGCTCACCTGCTTCGCGTACAAAGTAAATTGCATAACTTGCATCACCTGCACTCAATTCGCCACCACCACCGGTTGCCGGAAGAGCCATTGCATTCTCCTCTCTTGTTGTTCCACCTGCGTGAATGATGTCAGTATGTTGAATGACGAGGTCACCGGTTGTGATCGTTCCAATGATTCCACCCCAAAGCTGACCAATTCCATTATTCTTGGAAGAGTTGATAAGGTCTTCAGAAGCTGTCAATGTTACTCGTGCTCCTTCTTCACCCATAACGTAAAGAGAGCCGAATACTTCAACAAACCATGCTTCGCCATTATCTCCTTCCTGAAATTCTAGCGTTACACCAGCGGGGATAGTTACTGATTCTCCTTCAGGAACAAACAGATCGCCTGTTACCAGATAGAGTTCACCTTCTTCAAAATCGATTTCGGTCATATCACCTGAAATTCCTGACTCTGCAGGCGGAGGTGTTTCACCATTACCATTTCCGTTACCGTTGCCATTTCCGGGACTAACAGGAGTGTCGTCACCGCAAGATGCGAGTGAAAACAGTAGCCCCACTGAAAAGAGGGCGATTAATAGTTTTTTTATTGTATTCATTGTTATGTGTTGGTTGTGTTTGGTTGAGGATTAAGATTTAAATCAAAAACTGTATCTGAGCCCGAGTCGGAAAGATTGACCAAAGAGATCTCTTCGAACAAGCCCGATATTGTTTGGGTCTGTTTGAAATGGATAGGGGTCATCCGGCACAGCAAGAGGCTTTTTAACATATAGTTGATAGGGCGTATCTAAGAGGTTATTTGCCTTACCAAAAATGACTACGTTGTTATCGAACCTTCTCTCAATTGAGAAATCGAGTTGGGTAGAGCCTCGCATGTAATGGTCCGCTTCAAAGAAAGGTGATACTACGGCAATCCGCTCACCTGTATAGTTGAGACTCAGCTGCATATCCAAACCGTTATTTAATCCTTTGTAAAGCAGACTAAGGTTTGCGATGTGATCAGATTGCCCCTGCAATGGGCGGGTTTGATCCACAAGTGAAAAAGATTGATCCTGATTTATGACAATCTTATTTGTTGTGATTTCAGACTGTGTAAAGGTGTAGTTTAATCTCACCCCAAACTGGTTAAAATATCGCGTCACATCTACTTCAACTCCAATGTTGGTTGCATCATCGAAATTTTGTGGTAAGATTCGATTAGTTCTTGGTCGCTCATCAGCTGTTTGTGCTTCTGGAAATCCGTATTCAATAGGATCAATAATTTTTTTGTAGAAAATGCCAACCAAAACCTGGTCAACTCCCTGTGGAAAAAATTCATAACGAAGATCTGCACTGTGTCCAATTGAAGGTTTCAGGTCAGGGTTTCCACGTTCACTGTAGAAAGAGTCTCCACCACCTGCACTTCTGATTGTTGGTACTATCTCATAAAACCCAGGTCGACTGATTCCTTTGAAATAATTGGCTTTGAGATAATTACGATCATTGAGTGGTACTTTTAGACTAACGGAGGGGAAGAGATTAGTGTAGTTCTGAGTCTGTGAAAGATCAGTTTGATTTGCGGCCGCCGAGAGTGGATTAATTTCATAGGATTGACTTGTTACTTCTGCTCTAAGACCAAGTTCCAGCTGGTTCCCGTTATACTCCCAACGGGTTGTTACATAGCCCGCATAAATATCCTCAAAAGCATCATAAACAAGGTTACTTTGATTACCACTGCCGCGCGGGTTTGCCATGGATGTGAACTGAACGTCACCAAAGTTGTCCCAGTCTTCACCCCTGAATTGCCCAAATATCTGTGAGTAGTTGTAGTAGTTGTAGAAATTATCTCGCTCCTTAATTCTGGCTACACCACCTACTGATACTCGTGAACCTTCTGAAATCTGGCTCAAATCATAAATTATATTCGCATAGAAAGAGAGATCAGTGTCAGTGTTTCTTTCCCAGGCACGAGAGTTTCTGACACCTTGAAAATAGACGATTTCATTGGTGGCCTGATTTAAGTTGGAGTCAAATTGTGCTGCACGTGAAAATACGCCGTCATCAGGTCTGTCATTACTTGCAAGTGAATAAACAGCGTTCCAATTTGCTAAAAAGTATCTTGAAAAATTGTGCTGACCTGATAAATCTACGGTAGTAATATCTTGGTATGTATTTGTTACCCTTGTAAGAGGATACACAACGTAGCTTTGAGCAATTACGAAATTATCTCTTAACTGCTGCTCTCTAACTCTGAATTCATTTAAAAGGTATTTACCAGCATAGAGACCAATTGTATGTCTTTCTGATAAATTATAGTCGAGCTTAGTATGAAATGCGAAGCGCTGGATTTGAGAACTTGTCTCTCGCTCAATTAACTCCCGCATGATTAGTGGATTCCCTTCAAAAGAGTTCACTGCAGGATTATAGAAATAGTTTGAAACCGGCTTGTATGAGTTTTGGAAGCTTGCACCGGCCATCAATCCTAAGCGTTTATTAAAAAATCTGTTTCCATATGTGGCACTTGCAAGCAGATCAGGCATAGGTGTAATCTGCTCGGGAATCATATTTTCGACCGGGAAATCAGCCGGTACAGCTCTGTAATCTTCACCGAACATCTCTCTGGGCGACCGTCGGTTTACAACTGATCGATTGTAAGACGAAAAAGAGTTGTCCAGATTCATCAAATTGTATCCTAATTGTACATCAGCATCAAAAAACTGCTCATAAGGCGCTGATCTCATTACCATATTCACAGTTCCTCCTATAGCATCGGCTTCCATATCTGCTGTCAACGATTTGGAAACTTCAAGACGCTCTAAAAAAACTGCAGGAAAAATATCCAGAGGCACAAATCTGTTGTCATTGTCAGGAGAGGGAATCTTTATGCCATTTACAAGTGTGTTGTTATAACGCTTATCCATTCCACGTATAATTGCATACTGTGGATCACCGCTTGAATTTCTCTCTATAGATAATCCCGAAACTCTCTGTATCACATTGGCAACAGTTATATCGGGGGAAATTTGAATCTGACGGGCTGATACGATATTTGTGACATTTACAGCACGTCTCTCAAGATTTCTGGCTTGAGCATCTGTGCCACGTTGATCCCCGAAAACAACTATTTCTGAAAGGGTTTGAGGGTCAGGTTTTAATTCAAAGTTAAGTGTGATATCATCATTTTCAGAAATAGTTGTTTCAGAATTGTATGTCTCATAACCGACATAGGTCACTCTGATGTTGTAATTACCGGCAGGAAGATTATTGATAGAGTAATTTCCATTGAGTCCGGTAATTGTTGAGTAATTACGTTCAGTTTCGATATTCGTAAATCGAACGTGAGCACTGATCAAAAGGTCGTTGCTGTTTGAATCAGTTACAGTGCCGCTGACCCGATTTGAAAGAGAGTCATCAGCAAGCGTGAGAAGTAAAATTAATGTGGCGAGTACTTTCATATAACGGCGGAATAGATAGCTTGATAATTAAGTAATTGTTACTGTGTCAAACCTATCTTTGAGCAGTTACTATAATGTTATCCCGATGTTACCGTTTGGTTAATTGATGCAATCCGGCTTAACATTTTGGTAATATTCGCTCATTTAGAATTGCGTACCATTCTGCGAATTAGATACCCACCCCAACGTTTATAATCTAAAAATGACTCAAAAACTCTGGCTTCCTTTATTACTGTTATTACTAGTCTCCTGCATTAACACAGATGAGCCTAAGACAACGATAGCTGACCATGACTACCTGAATAACTTTCCGGCATTATCTGATAATGGAATGGTTAATATTGTTATAGAAATACCGGCAGGATCTAATGATAAGTGGGAAGTAAATAAGGAGAGTGGTGCTTTAGAATGGGAAGTGGTAGATGATTCACTCCGGATTGTTAGATATCTACCATATCCGGCCAATTATGGAATGGTTCCACAAACGTGGCTTGATCCGGAACTGGGCGGCGACAACGATCCAATTGATATATTTTTGCTTGGACCTGCCCAGAGAAGAGGGAGTGTGGTTCAGGGTAAAGTAATTGGAATAATTAAAATGCTTGATCGGGGAGAAAGAGATGATAAACTTATTGCTGTGGATGTTGACAGCTGGTTCTATAATGTTTCAACAATTAGGGAGCTCAAAAATCAATATCCGGGAGTCGTAGAAATTTTGTCAACGTGGTTGGTAAACTACAAGGGAGAAGGGTTTGTTGAATTACTTGATATTGGTGGTGCTGAAGAAGCTAAGATGATACTCAATCAGTCGATTGATTCCTTTCAACAAAAATCGAGATAATATCTACTTATCTATAAAAGTTGAATACTGCACGTCTGATTCAAACTCATTTCGCAACAATTCAAGATCATTTTTAACCATGATCTGTCGAGTGGTTGCGCTGTTTAGCAGCCTACTGTACGTCTCATCTGATTTCCTAAGTAATGAATCAGCTAAAGCAAAGTCTCCTTTTCTGTGAAAGTAAACTCCAAACTGGTGATCGGCAATTGCGCGTTCCAAAGTATGTTCGTGATGAATTGACAGTAATTTTTTGTATTCACTTTCTATGACAGAAGATTCAGGATTTATCCCAAGATCCAGAAGATCGACATAGGCTAGTGTCATTTGGGATCTAACTGTGAATGAGTGCATTTCTGAAAAGGAATCTTCAAAAGTAGATACGGCTTGTTTTAAAAGTGCTCTTGCCTCGGGATAACGTTCTTGCATCACAAATAACTCGGCTAAACTAAACTGAGAAATTGCAGTAGACGTGTGATTGACTCCCATCAGCTCTATTCGCGCCTCCAATACATCACCAAAAATTCTCTCAGAAATATCAAAATGTCCAAGGTCTCTATTTAGAATCGCTAAATTATTTTTTGTGAGCAGTGTGCGAGGGTGATCTTCACCGAGTTTTTGAGATCGAATGGAATATGCATCATTCAATAGTTCGTATGCTTCATCATTTAAGCCGTTTACCATCATCAAGGCACCAAGGCTGCTTTTTGTTTCAGCTACTGCAGGATGTTCTGAACCAAGAGCAGTAATTCGCTCAGGCAGCACTTCTCTGTAGATCTCTTCGGCTTCAGCATATTTTCCGATATTAAATAGAGTCGTAGCGAGACTGTTTTTAAAGTTTAGTGTCTCAAGATGATTTGATCCAAGGTTCTCATCCAATAACTGATGGCCATGCCTAAACATCTCTTCAGCTGTGACAAAATCGCCTTGTCGCCTCATCGTGTATGCAAGGTCGCTCTTGATATTGGCAAGCTTTGTGTAGTCTATAATGTTGTCTTTGGTATAGATCTCAAGGGCTCTGCGAAGATTATGTTCTGCGATTTTGTAGTTGCCTTCTGCACTTTGTAACGCTCCTAAACTTGCAATTGAGTATGCTGTTTCCGGGTGTTCTTCGCCGAATAAACTTTTGTACAAACTAATGGCATCAAGTATCAGGGGTGAAGCCTGTTCAAAATCCCCAAGCCTGTAATAAATTTGACCAATCACATGGTACATCTGAGCCTTTACAGCCGGTTGTTCATTAAGCATCTGAGCCCTCTGAACACCGCGATTCAGTAGTTCCTGGGCGGTAATTGGTTCAACCATAGAGACATCCGGATCACTTGCTTCAAAAAGGTTGAAAAGCATATTAGTGACTTGAATTGCTTTTTGAGCCTCAATCTGAGCATGATTTCGCTCTTCAGATATCTGTATTGTGTGATAAATACTGAATGATGTTATCATCAGTACTATTGCCGCGGCAGTACTAAACGACTTATAATTGCGACGTAAAAACTTCTTTACTTTGTAACGATAGTGACCGTGATGAGCAATAACCGGCCGGTTATTCAGATACCTGTCTAAATCAGACAACAGATCATTTGCAGTTTGATATCTGAATTCTTTCTCTTTTCTAAGTGCTTTTGAAATTATCGCATCAACATCACCACTCAGCAGATTGTAGTGCTTCAAAGGGGTTTGATTGTACGCCAATGAAATCTCATTCTGACGATCAATATCAAGGCTGATAAATGCTTGTGATGGGAGAGGTGGTACTTTGTTGACGATAATGTCTTTCTTCTTGTTCAGACTCAATCCATCGAAATTAAATGGTGCAATTCCGGTAAGCAGTTTAAACAGAAGAATGCCCAGGGCATAAGTGTCAGTCGCTGTAGTTACGTTTTCACATTTTACCTGCTCCGGTGCAGCTGTACTTGGTGTCAAAACCTGATGTGTTTGTTCAGCATCGTCACTGCCCTTCATTAATCCATCCTCGAGAAGCTTAGCAATTCCAAAATCAAGAATTTTAACAAACCCGTTGCAGTCTATAAAAATGTTATCAGGTTTTAAATCCCGATGAATAATCATGTTGTTGTGAGCAAATTGAACAGTTTCACAGATTGTTTTGAAAAGCTCAATTCTCTCCTTAATAGTCAAACTGTTTTTATCACAATAATCATCAATTGGCATCCCATCTACATACTCCATAACAAGGTAGGGAAGACCAAAATCTGTAACTCCACCATCAACTAATCCCGCTATATGGGGATGATTAAGACCGGCGAGAATAAACCGTTCCTTTTCAAACCTGGATATATTTCTTGGAGTATCCATACCATGCCGTATCAGTTTTAAGGCAACAGTTTGGTCATAAACACCATCGTTTCTTTCGGCCTTGTAAACTGTACCCATACCGCCATGGTTAATCAACTCCACGATTTCATATTTCCCAATCGTGGTTCCTACTAAACAGTTATTTTTTTCAGTCTCTACATTTTTGTGGGCAAATTGTGAGAAAACGTTCTC
>SKGY01000210.1 GCA_007117235.1 Balneolaceae bacterium | reverse complement strand
GATCGATTTATCTTATCAGCGGGCCATGGTTCCATGTTACTCTATTCACTTCTACATCTAACCGGCTATGATGTATCAATGAAGGAGCTTAAAAATTTCAGACAGCTTGGAAGTATTACACCGGGACACCCTGAATTTGGCATGACACCCGGCGTAGAGACTACAACCGGCCCTTTAGGTCAGGGTTTTGCAACAGGGGTTGGAATGGCAATGGCAGAGGCCTTTATGGCAAAAACGTTTAATAAAGACTCTCATAAACTGGTAGATCACTTCACATATGCAATTGTGAGTGATGGTGATCTGATGGAGGGAGTTTCACACGAAGCAGCTTCTTTGGCCGGGCATTTGAAATTAAGCAAGCTTATCTATCTATACGACTCTAACAACATTTCTATTGATGGTTCAACAGATCTGGCATTTACAGATGATACCAAAATGAGATTTGAATCATATGGCTGGGATGTTCAGGTTATTGATGGACATGATCATGATGAAATAGAATCTGCGATAATCAAAGCCCATAAAACAGATACTCCATCATTAATTGAGTGCAAAACTCATATAGGATTTGGGAGCCCAAATAAACAGGGGTCAGCGAGTTCACACGGTTCTCCACTTGGCGAAGACGAAATCAGATTAACAAAAAAGAACCTTGGCGTTGATCCTGATAAAACATTTCATATTCCTGACGAAGTACTCAGCGAGTTTAGAAAAGCAGTCGAAATCGGTAAGAATGCCGAAGCAGAGTGGAAAAAAGTTCTATCAGATTATGAGAAAGTATTTCCGGTAGATGGGGTGAGTTTTAAAGAGTTTGTAACAAGAAATCTGCCTGACAACTGGGAAGATATTTTACCAGTATTTGATGCAGATGAAAAAGGTATGGCTACCAGAAAAGCTTCAGGAGCCGTACTTAACAGTATAGCAAAACAACTTTTCAATATGATAGGCGGCTCCGCTGATTTAAAGGGTAGTGTGAATACTGAAATTGAAGGTAAGGCTATTTTTGATGCTTCTGATTATGCCGGTCAAAATGTCCACTATGGGGTAAGAGAACACGCTATGGGTGCAGCTATGAATGGCATGGCACTACATGGTGGAGTAATACCGTTTGGTGGTACATTCCTTGTGTTTTCAGACTACAACAAGCCTGCTATAAGGATATCCGGTCTGTCAAAAATTCCAGCGATCTACATATTTACTCATGATAGTATCGGTTTAGGTGAAGACGGGCCAACTCACCAGCCTATTGAACACTTAGCTTCGCTGCGTGCCACACCTAATGTTAGAGTTTATCGTCCGGCTGATGCAAACGAAACTGCCTACGCCTGGAAATCGGCACTAGAATTTGATACTGGCCCATCTCTTTTGGTATTAACCCGACAAAATTTACCAATTGTTGACCGCACAAAATTTGGTTCAGCTGAAGGCGTAGAAAAGGGTGCTTACATTCTGAAAAAGGAGAGTGGAGAAAAACCTGATGTTATTCTGCTTGCCACCGGTTCTGAAGTGCAATTAACGGTTAAAGCAGCAGAAGAACTTGAATCAGAAGGAATCTCTGCGAGAGTTGTTAGTATGCCGTGCTGGGAGCTATTTGAAGATCAATCAGATGATTATAAAAATTCTGTGTTGCCGAAAAATGTTACAAAGCGGGTTTCAATTGAAGCCGCAGCTACCTTAGGCTGGCATAAGTGGGTTGGCAGTGAAGGAATAGCTATGGGAATAGATAGGTATGGTGAATCTGCTCCTTATCTGGATGTTTATGATCACCTGGGACTCACAGCAGATAAAGTAGTAGAAAATGCCAGGAAGTTACTTAAGTAGCCTTCTTGACAGATTTGTTTCTATGGATGGTAGTAAAGGTGATATCATCCAGAGGTTTTTCATCACCAAGATAGAGCTCAATTGATGACTGTATTTTCTGTGTAACCGTTTTTGCGTGAAGTGATCCATATATGGATAACAGGCCCTCAAGCCTCTCTTCACCAAACTCTTCTCCGGCTTTGTTTCTTAGCTCAACAAGGCCATCAGTATAGATTAGCAGACTGTCGCCCTCATCAAACTGAAATTTCTTCTCCTCGAGAGTTTTTCTAAGGTTTTTCGTTGAAGTCATCCCAAGTGCAAACCCATCTGTTTTTAATGTGAATATCTTATCGTGTTTTTTGCTGTAAACGATGGGAATGTTGTGACCGGCGCGGGCTATAATAAAGTGATTCTCATCTTTCGGGAAAAAAGCAGCTGACGCGGTTACAAAAGTTTTATCCATCTTGTTGGATTTAACGTATTCATTCAACTCAAGAAACAGCTCCTTTGGTGTTGGCTCAAGCTTTTTAATGAGTAGGTGAACAAGAGCCTGCATTCGTACCATGTAAAGAGCTGCACTCATACCCTTACCCGATACATCAGCTACAACAACATACATGCCTTTGTCAGTCTTAATGTAATCAACATAATCACCGCCAACTTCTTGTGCAGTTGCCGCAAAAGAGTGAGCTTCACAATCACCCATTTTGATGCTCGATGGTGGCAAAAGACTAAGCTGAATATCCCTGGCAAAATCGAGCTCTTTTTGAACATCAGATTTTTCAAGAAGCTCAATAAGAAGAATAGTCATTAATGCGATGAAGGCTAATGGAAGTAAAAGGGGCTGTGCCAACCCAAATACTGACAGCAGAAAGTGTACCAAAAAACTACCTAGCGCTACACCAAATACGAGTCTTCTAACGGGATTTAATCGTTTTGTCAGGGCAGATAAAAGGCTCAATACTTTTTGAGAAAACGGAATCTTGGATGCCGGAAGATTGGGATTTGTCTCTCTCAAAACATCCGAATAAAGCTTTTTTAATCTCTCAGAATCAGATTGAAACTCCTTACCGAGAGTTCGAGAATTCATCCCACTCACATATTCCCGGTAGAAAGTTTTTGTATCGTAAGAAGATTTTGTTTCGTTTTTAAGTCCCATTGAGCATGAATTAAGAGATCAGATTTTGTAAGCTTTACGGAATGATGATCTAAATGTTCTTGAATCAGTAAAAAATTACTTTTTGAACTCCTCGCTTGTTCTGTAAACGGTCGCTTTCATCATCGCAATCTTCTCATTTTCTGAATTAATAATATTGACCTCAAACACACCGGTCTTATGAGTGAGATTAAGACACTGAGAAACAGCGGTTATTTTGTCACCGGCTTCAGTTTTTTTGAATATAGATATTGAATTATCTATAGCCAGTGATACGCGACCATAAGTAGCAGCAGAAAAGGCGAGAGCGCTGTCGGCGAGTGAAAAGATAATTCCACCATGAGTAACTTTAAAACCGTTAAGCATCTCCTCAGTTATTTCACAGGAAATCTTACAGTAACCCTTTTTTACTTCCTCAACTTTTACACCCATCCATTGGCTGAATGCATCATTCTCCATCATCTGCGAAACAATGAGGTACTCTTTGCTATGTGACTTATCAGTCATGAAAAAGTTCGTTATTTCTCACCTTTCTTTTTAGTAGTGGATTAGGACGATATCGATCTTCTCGATACTCAACCTGAAGCTCACTCATCCAGTCAAGAACTCTGCTGGGGCCTAATTCATCTGCCCATTTT
>SKGY01000264.1 GCA_007117235.1 Balneolaceae bacterium | reverse complement strand
CCTGACTCTGTTTTCCACAGGAGATAAAATCGTACTCTTTATCGGAGAAGAAATCGGCAAGTATTTTTGCATATGCAAACGAATCATACTGTTCGTCTCCGTTGGTAACTATATGACAACCTTTATCGGCTCCCATTGCCAATGCTTTTCTAATAGTTTCTTTCGCTTTTTCAGGTCCCACAAGAACCACTTCAACCTCCCCGCCGTGCTTCTCTGAGAGCACCAGGGCCTCTTCTACGGCTGAGGCATCGTAGGCGTTTAAAATATTTCGGTCGGCGTCCTGTATGAGCTTACCTTCCTTAATCTGAAGAGGGGCATTTACATCGGGAACTTGTTTTATACAAACGTAAAATTTCATGCTTGATGATTTGTTTTATGTTAGCTTGTGAAACCGCTTTTCTGTGTCACTGAAATATACAAAACATGATTTAAAAATCTGTAGTTGATTCACCGGGCATTAGATAAGAAGATTCTAAGTTGTATCAATTTGAATCCTTATTTATACTATCACTATCATCTACAATTAGCGACTTATATGTTCAAACGATTTTATCTCCCGGCCGCATTCCTTTTGCTTCTAAGCGGGTGTGATGTATTCAACATTGACGGTGAGCAGCTGATCTACCCGTCAGAAATTGAACCTCTCGCCATGAATGAGCTGGTAGAGAGAAATCGTGAATTTCAGGAACTCAATGAAAACATCTGCTCCACACTAAATGAGTTTGGTTATACCGGTTTCAGCGATGTTCTTTTTGAAGGAATGGAGAGTCCCTGCGTTGGCTTTAATGTACCAAGGGTTGAACTCTCAGAACCTGACACTTTACTAACTGTAGCTATTGAGTCTCTGATATTTAACAGAGAGTATACCGGGGTAAGGGATGAAGATGAACTGGCGCTATTCCAGCGTGAGCCGCTTTTCGGTTGTATTGTATGCGAAGGACCGGGTATTGACAGCAAACCTCTGCAGTGGAAGTTCGTGTTTGAACGTCAAACCATTCAGGGAAAACAAATTCATGGCACATATATAACTGTTGTGGTTGACGCTAACGGTGTGAATCGCATATGGGGTAATTGGTATCAGGATTTTTACATACCTCAACGCCCCAATTTTTTACAGGATGAAATTGTGAATGTGCTCGACGGCCAAACCATTGAGTGGGCAGAACCTGACACAACGTACACTCATACAATTTCAGCAGATCAAGTAGAGTTGCCCGGCCGACAGATGATTGTACCTTTCGAAGATCAAAAAAAGCTTCAAATGAGAGTAGGCTGGATCATCGAAATTCCCTCTGATGAAGTAGATTTTGGTGGATGGAAAGTTGTTGGTGATATCCTTGAAGGGCGTATAATTCTGGTAGATAAACTTATTGGAAACAACGATTTTTCAGTACAGTAAAAAACTTTGTAACGAATTGCTCTTTCGTTTCTCTTTATGGTGTGTGACTTAAAGACTAACTAACTCGGCAAATCATTTTGAAGAAAGTTCTCATCGTGGAAGATGATCTGATTATTGCTATGTCTACTGAAAGAATGGTGGAAAGGCTGGGACATCAAGTTGTAAGTAAAGTAACTACCGGTGAAGAAGCTGTTGACGCAGCAGTAAATCTGTCTCCTGACATCATCCTGATGGACATACGCCTGGCAGGAAAAATGGATGGAATAGATGCTACGCGTCTCATTAAGAATCAGGTACAAAGCATAAAAGTTATCTATATCACCGGAAATGCAGATCCGGCGTACAGAGAAAAGGCGACCGGAAGTGGCTTTGAAGCATTTCTGATTAAGCCTGTTCGGTTCGAAGATTTGAAAGAGATTATCTAGCCGGTTGATATATCCCGGCATAGAGATTTTCTCTTCTTAGACGTCAATTTCTCTTATATTGTGCCCCTTATTTAATTGTCAATTAAACGACTTTGGCACGCTTGGGAATTCTTAAAAAACGCCCGTTTTACGTAAATCTTTTCATAGCCATCATAGTAGCCGTACTCGGCCTTATCTGGGTTGGTGAACACGCTATTGATGTCAGAGTTGTTACACTTCGATACTTCCTTTTTGTGGTTTCAGGGTTTGTTGCATTTGTAACACCATACCTTCTCTTCCCGGATTCAAACACCCCGTTACTACAATTGGGCAACATAAGAGACAGAGATCTGAGGAAATATCTCATCCAAAAGCTTTTTCGGTTTCATTGGCCGTTACTGATGCTTTTTGTCGTGTTGGTGTTTGGCGATCTGACATCGCCTTTAGAACAAATTTCTGCGAAGCTGATGAATCTTGTTTTTGCAGTGACATTTTTTATCGGGCTGAACCTGATATCACTAAGCAGATATATAAGGAGCGGTAAAGATTCTCAGTTCTGGCAAGAGTCTGAAAAGGGGAGAGAGATCAGAAAAACGTTTGCTCAGAATTTTAAGTACCCCCTTGATCCTGGATCAATACCAAGCCTCATAAATACAGTATTGATTACCACAATTGGTATGATTGCAGTTGTGATTGCCGCACTGCTCAGTGATACCATTGGTGATTTTATGATTATTCCTCTTGGATTAATTTTGTTGATTATCGGGATTGCTACGGCTGTAAATCTAAGAGATGTTCAGGAGCAATGTTTCTATACAACCAATGCATTTTATAAAGAGTTTTTTGGATCAGACCTGCAGGGAGAAACAGTTGTTGAACGAAGAAAAGTTGAGCAACTTTGGTGGGTGCCGTCACCAATAAGGGCAAATGTGTGGCAGTTTTTACAGCAAATTGATCGAAAAATTCCGGCAGGACGTGCAGTTGCGGTGGGCCATCTGTTTATATGGTATTTTGCTTATCAAAGAGTAAACGAGGAGTTCATTATAGCGCTATGGGTTCTGTTTGCAATTGCCCATCAGCTATTCATTGTTTTCACCCTTCAGCAGCAAATTGCGCCTTCATGGCTTTTAAGATGGATTGACAGTGGCTTCAATTGGTTTCTTAGTAGGGTATGGATGCAGGTTAGATGGATAGTACCTCTATTACTTAGCATGAATGCCCAACAGTTTATTTTTGGTTTACCCGATTTTCGCGCACAATCATTTGTGATTACTTCCTATTTAATCACTGCTATATTAGTGTCAGCAGCGGGAAGCGTCCAGCTAAAACAAGATGTTAAATAGATAATGATTCAGATAAAAAATCTTACAAAACAGTATAAAGCCGGCAAGCCAATCTTTTCGGACTATTCCAATCAATTTGTAGGCGGAACCGGAGTGGGAATTGTTGGGCCAAATGGTTCTGGTAAAACGACGTTTTTGAGAATCTTATCTGTAAATTCATTTCCTACCAGCGGAAAAGTACTGTTTAACGACTCTGACGTTCATGAAAAACCGTCTGACTTTCTTAAACACGTAGGCCTTGTTCATGATGAAGAGAATCTGCCCATTCATTTAACAGCAGTAGAACTGCTTGAATGGGTTATTCGAAGCCGGAATCGATGGAGTGATAAGTCCGAAAAAGAGATCAATGATCTGTTTGACTCACTATCACTCACAATTGATGACAGAAATGAGCAGATCGGAACTTACTCAACGGGAATGAAGAAGAAAGTTCAGATAGCGGCGGCATTTATT
>SKGY01000205.1 GCA_007117235.1 Balneolaceae bacterium | reverse complement strand
TTATATCTATGTAATTTAAAAACTTTCTAGTGTTATTTTTTCTTTCTTTTTATTGAAGATGGTGATAATAGATATGAGTTGCATTACTCGTTAAAGACTGTACAAACAGATGAAACCAAAACTTAAAAAATCTTATTATGACTTCATTCAAGTCATATTTTGTAAAAAGCATTTCGGCAATTGCTTTAGTTGCATTTATAGTTATAAATCTGCCAATTAACAATGCAAATGCAGATCCACTATATACTCCTATGTTATTACAAGAAAGGACATGTTGGGTTACAATGGAGCCGTTTGATAAATGTGTACATGCACCATCGCGTATATGTGATTCCCGCGATCAAGGCACATGTAGTAGTTCTGATCCGGAAGTTGACTAAAGATTAACCACAACAGCGTTTATTTTAATAATGATAAGCGCTATAAATTTCTCAGTATGCGATATATCATCATTATCTTAATGCTTTCTTTGGCAGCTTGTTCACATAAGGATGAGCAATCTTTAAGTCATGAAGAAATAAGCGTAATAAAAGTAAACCTGGATGAAGCAGCCCCTCTGCGTATGTCAGAGTTTATTTCTGAAATTGAATATCTCCCCCTGGAAACCCCAAACGACGAACCGATTGGCAGAATTCGGAAAATTATTCTAAGTAATGACTTTATTGGATTGCATGATGCATCAAGGAATAGTGTTTGGCTATTCACTCACGAAGGTGACTTTATAAATCGTATCCGAATTCCACATGGGAAAGGCCCCGGTGAATTGGAGCATTTAAGCGATGTAATTATAACTTCAGATCAGGAAATTCACGCCCTGGGAGCTTATAGAATTAACATCTACAATATTGAAGGGGAGTTCATTGATCAGGTAGAGAAGAATTATCTTGTGTATAGGTTTATATATGATCCGGAAAGCGGAAATTATATCGGCTATACGAATAATACAACCAATATTACTTTGCCTGAAGGGCATTCAGAGAAAAATTTATTGATTTTTGATAAAAAGGGAAGCATCCAGAATGGCTTTATTCCGGTACCTACAGGGAGAGTAAATATGGGTTTCGGTGTCCCAAATAATTTTCCGGAAATCCGGGATCAGGTAAGATTTTTTTCACATTTGAATGACACTGTATATACACTTGATGGTGAAAGCGTATATCCGAAATATATTTTGGATTACGGAAAAAACTCTATTCCTGAAGAAGTTTTTGACAGGAGATCAAATTACAGCAAGTTGAGTTATGAATGGCTGGAATTTAGGAATAATGAAATAAGAGGTAAAAATTATGTAAGTAATTTGACATTTTTCAACGAAACAGACCCATTTATCTTTTTTGGAATCAGCACTGGAGAAAGACCATACTATGTTTTGTATGATAAAGCTTCTAATGAGACAACAGTGGGTTCAAGTAGGTTAATTAATGATATAGACCATGGATATGTATCATTTATTTATGAAAGCTCAAACAATGCTTTATATACATATATAGAGTCATTTGACCTCATCCAACATCTTAATAAGATGATGGACGAAGATCCTGAAAAGTACAACAATCCTGCATCAGGCAGGTTGAAGGAAGTTGTTTCTAAACTGAGTGAAGATTCTAATCCCGTTCTTCAAATATTAACACTTAAGAATTCAAACTGAATATTAGTGCTGAGTATGTAAATTTATTTATACAGTAGCCGGTTCCTGACCCTCCGCATAGTCCTCAAGCGGCAGACAGGTGCAAATAAGATTTCTGTCTCCGTAAGCGTCATCAACTCGGCTAACTGCCGGCCAGAACTTGTTAAACCTCAGGTGAGGCAGCGGGAATACAGCTTTTTCTCTGGTATAAGGCCTGTTCCAATCGTCACCCATTGTTACGCGCATGGTGTGTGGAGCGTGTTTTAGCACATTGTCCTGCGGGTCAGCATCACCGCTTTCAACTTCTTTGATCTCATTTCTGATACCGATCATCGCGTCACAAAACCGATCCAGCTCATCTTTAGATTCGCTCTCGGTCGGCTCAATCATCAATGTGCCCGGCACCGGAAACGACATAGTTGGAGCATGGAAACCATAATCCATCAAACGTTTGGCAACGTCGGTAGCTTCAACACCGGCATTCTGTTTGAACTTTCTAAGATCGATGATAAACTCATGTGCTGATCGGTTGCTTTTGCCTGTATAAAGAATTGGGTAGTGATCTTTGAGCCTGTCTTTAAGATAGTTTGCATTTAGAATCGCGACCTTCGTTGCACTTGTAAGGCCTACTGTTCCCATCATGCGTATGTATGCATGCGAGATCGTAAGAATGCTTGCGCTGCCCCAGGGTGCTGATGCCATTGCAGGAATCGCTTTATCACCACCGGTTTCTACTACGGGATGTCCGGGGAGAAACGGTACAAGTTTTTCAACAACACCAATAGGTCCCATTCCCGGTCCGCCACCGCCATGAGGTATACAGAAAGTTTTGTGGAGATTCAGGTGACAAACATCTGCACCAATTTGTGCCGGCGATGTAAGCCCGACCTGAGCATTCATGTTAGCACCGTCCATATAAACCAGTCCGCCGTGTTCGTGAATGAGCTCGCAAATTTCACGGATATCTTCCTCAAACACACCGTGTGTTGACGGATATGTTACCATCAGAGAGGAGAGATTGTCGCTGTGCTTCTCAACTTTCTCGCGAAGATCGTCCAGATCAATATTTCCGTGATCGTCACATTTAGTCACCACTACATCCATGCCGGCCATAACTGCACTTGCGGGATTTGTTCCGTGAGCAGATGAGGGTACAATCGTTACAGTTCGGTTTGTATCACCGTTTGCAATATGGTAGGCGCGGATTGTCATTAGTCCGGCGTACTCTCCCTGGGCACCTGAGTTGGGCTGGAGTGAAACTTTGTCGAAGCCGGTAATTTCTGCCAGCCAATCACCTAACTCATCAAATAGTTTGTGATATCCAGCAGCCTGATCAGCGGGTACAAACGGATGAATTTTTCCAAACTCGGGCCAGGTCAGTGGAATCATCTCTGCCGTTGCATTCAATTTCATTGTGCAAGATCCAAGAGAGATCATAGAGTGAGTCAGATCCAGATCCCGATTTTCAAGCTGTTTCATATAACGAAGCATTTCGTGCTCAGAGTGATACTGGTTGAACACCGGGTGATCCAGAAATTCAGTAGTACGACTGAGATTTTCAGGATAATCAACCGTTACGTTTTCTGATTTTGCGTGCACATCAAAAGATGTTGGCTTCTCAATAGCCGAAGCAAAGATGTCAATTACATCCTGGGCATCATCAAGATGCTTGGCTTCATCAAACGAAATCCCAATACTGTTTTCTGAGTAGCGGAAATTGATACTACGCTTGAACGCTTCAGTTCTCACTTTTTCGATGGTATTTACATCGAGTCCGGTAACAGTAAAGGTGTCAAAAAATGTGTCAGTGTTGATTTCAAAGCCAAGTTCTTTTAGGGCTGTTGCTGTCAGTTTGGTGAGCCCGTGAACTTTAGATGCAATGCGTTTGAGTCCCTTAGGACCATGATAAACAGCATAAAAACCTGCGATAACTGCAAGGAGTACCTGAGCTGTACAGATGTTTGAAGTCGCTTTTTC
>SKGY01000258.1 GCA_007117235.1 Balneolaceae bacterium | reverse complement strand
CATTTACTGCAGGTGTATTTCCTTTTAAACGTGAAGGAGAAGACCCAACACGTATGTTTGCCGGTGAAGGTACTCCGGAGAGAACTAACAGGCGCTTTCACTATGTAAGTGAAGGAATGCCGGCAGCACGACTATCTACAGCTTTTGACTCTGTAACTCTTTATGGTGAGGATCCAGATTACAGGCCGGACATTTACGGTAAGATTGGTAATTCAGGAGTGAGTATTTGTACTCTTGATGATATGAAGAAGCTCTATTCCGGTTTTGAACTGACGGCACCAACAACTTCAGTTTCGATGACAATCAACGGACCTGCACCAATGATCCTGGCTATGTTTATGAACACAGCGATTGATCAGGAAGTTGAGCGTTATCTGAAAAGTGAAGGCAAATGGGAAGATGCGCAGAAGAAGATCAAAGATATATACAAATCCAAAGGAATGGACCTCCCGTCGTATCAGATGGAGCTACCTCCAACTAATGATCAATTTGGATTAGGAACTCTGGGTATAAGTGGAGACCAGCTTGTTGATAAGGAGGTTTATGAAGAGATTAAGGCAAGAACGTTAAGCGTAGTCAGGGGAACGGTTCAGGCTGATATTTTAAAAGAAGATCAGGCTCAAAATACCTGCATTTTCTCAACTGAATTTGCCCTCAAAATGATGGGCGATATACAAACCTATTTTACTCAGCATAACGTCAGGAATTACTATTCAGTCTCAATCTCAGGCTATCACATTGCAGAAGCCGGTGCAAATCCGATAACTCAGGCTGCGTTTACATTGGCAAACGGTTTCACCTTCGTTGAGTATTACTTGTCAAGAGGCCTTACGGTTGATGACTTTGCCCACAATCTATCATTTTTCTTCAGTAACGGACTCGATCCTGAATATGCAGTAATTGGACGTGTAGCAAGACGAATATGGGCTATTGCCATGAAGCACAAGTATAGTGCTAATGAACGGTCTCAAAAACTTAAGTATCATATTCAAACAAGCGGCCGATCACTTCATGCCAAGGAAATTCAGTTCAATGATATAAGAACGACTCTTCAGGCATTGATGGCGATATATGACAACTGTAACTCTCTTCATACCAATGCATTTGATGAAGCGATTACAACGCCAACTGAAGCGTCTGTGCGTCGTGCACTCGCAATTCAGCTTATTATCAACAAAGAGCTTGGAATGACCAAAAATGAAAATCCTCTTCAGGGCTCATATGTGATAGAGGAACTTACTGATCTGGTAGAACAAGCAATTCTTACCGAGTTTGATAGAATTACTGACCGGGGAGGTGTGCTCGGTGCTATGGAGAGTATGTATCAGCGTGGAAAGATTCAGGAAGAGAGTCTCCACTATGAGTCACTAAAACATAGTGGTGAACTACCAATTATTGGCGTGAACACATTTAAGTCTGAACAAAGCTCCGAAGAGGAAGAGCGTGAAATTGAGTTGATCAGGTCAACAGAGGATGAGAAACTACAGCAGATTAAGGCTCTTAATGAATTTCAGGAGAGAAATAAAGGTGAGTCTGAAGCAGCTCTGAAAAAACTTCAATCTGTGGCTCGTGAAAATGGCAATCTCTTCGATACTCTCATGGAGGCGGTAAAAGTTGCTTCTCTGGGTCAAATATCGAAAGCTTTATATGAGGTTGGCGGGCAGTACAGACGTAACATGTAGTTAAAAAGTTTTTTGACCAAAAAAAAAGCCGAGGACAAACGTCATCGGCTTTTTTTATTTAGAAAAACGTGGTTGGCTTAACTATTAGAAGCGATCAAACCTCTAAGCCTTTGAGCACGATTTGCTGTTGGGCTTGATGGATAATCACTCAAAATACGGTCAACTAAAGATTGGGTGTTGTTGGTTAATCCGGCTTCATGATAAGCTTCTGCTGCAGAGAAAAGGTTGGTTGGAGTAGTCGAATTATTTACATCCCACTCAGCTGCTCTTACAAACATTCTTGCGGCGTCCTCATATCTTTCCAGTTCAAGCAATATATTGGCATGAAGTGTAATAGGGGAGACTCCTATAATTCCGGATGGAACAGAGAATTGTTTGATAAAATCGAGTGCTGACTCATAATTACCCAGCTCAAACTCTGAAACTGCGGCATAGTAGTTAGCAAGATTTCCTGCGCTTGTTCTGCCATAATTATTAGCAATCTGAACAAATCCGAGAGTGAAGTCTGCTTCACTGCCATTAAGTGCCGTACTGTAGTTTCCAATTAAAAATGATTGTTCTGCAATTCCCAAAAGTTCTTGTGCTTGGTCTTCTTGTTGGGCACTATAGACAAAAAATCCAATGATTAAACCGATAGCCAGGACCAATCCGATCCCGCCGCCCCAAACAACAGCTTTATTGGTTTGATAGAAATAAAGAAATCGTGATGAATACTCAATTAGCAGATCCTGTTCAAGATCCTCTGCTTTTAATTTTTTACCCATTATTGAAGGTTATTTGAGAATGAGGTTTATGTTTATATAGACTTTTTAACAGCCTCAAAGTTATGATTATTTGACGATTTAACCAAGTGGTTTGAAGTGTTAAACCTCCTTTTGAAGTACTCCATGATTCAGAGAATAAACTGTGTCACAACGCGAAGCAATCTCTTTTTCATGTGTTATAAGCACAATGGATACACCTTCAGTTTTTCTCAGATTAAATAAAAGTGACAAAATTGATTCTGTATTTTTTTCATCCAGATTACCTGTCGGTTCATCAGCTAAAATAATAGAAGGATTGTTCATCAAAGCCCTGGCCATTGACACCCGCTGCTGCTCGCCTCCTGATAATTCAGAGGGACGATGATGAAGCCGCCCTTCTAATCCAAATTTGGCTAACAGTTCTGAAGCCCGTTGTTCTGCTTTGTCAAGTTTCATTTTACTTATCAGAGCAGGCATCATAACATTTTCGACTGCAGTAAATTCGGGCAGTAAATGATGAAATTGAAAGACAAAGCCAACATTTTTATTTCTTAGGTCAGCTAATTTGTTAGAATTGTGACTATAGATCGAAATATTATTCCAATTCACTTCACCCTGATCAGGTTTGTCTAAACCTCCAAGTATGTGCAGCAAAGTACTCTTTCCGCTGCCACTTGATCCCACTATGGAGATGATCTCACCTTGGGCGACATCCAGATCTACTCCATTTAAAATCTGTAATCCATCAGGCGAACCCGTTTTTGATGGAAACGTTTTTGTGATTCCTCGGCAGCTTAGAGTTTTATTGCTAATAGTCATTCTTAATTAAGCTTTGGTATTGAATTCAGGGAAAATTACAGGTTCAATATACTTACACTTAGCGGTTTGAGAATCAATTTCTAAGTAAACGCCACAAATGCGGTTGTCATGTTTGGCGATTTTATATTTTTGCGGTGTAGAAAGAGTAAAACGCCTTATGGATGTATCTTTGTCCATGCCAATTACAGAGTCGAACGGACCTGTCATCCCCGCATCAGTAAGATAACCTGTGCCTTCCGGTAGAATTCGCGCGTCGTTTGTGGGAATATGAGTATGCGTGCCGATAACGGCAGAAACTTTTCCATCAACAGACCATGCATAGGCCAATTTTTCGGCGGTTGCCTCGGCATGAAAATCAACAAAAATTAGATTGGTCTCTT
>SKGY01000129.1 GCA_007117235.1 Balneolaceae bacterium | reverse complement strand
TACGTCTATTTTCATCACGAGCATTTAAAACCATTTGAGAAAGAGTTAACCGGCCGCCGGGTAGAAAAAGTTGAGGCACATGGCAAGGGGCTGGTCATCACATTTCAGGACGATTCGCATATTTTTTCTCACAATCAGCTATATGGAAAGTGGTACATAAAACCGGCGGGAACGTATCCGGAAACAAATCGTGAGCTTAGATTAGAAATTCGCACAGATCAGAAATCGGCACTTCTTTACAGCGCAAGCGATATCGACGTGGTGGATACAGAGTCTCTAAATGAACATCCGTACTTAAGTAAATTGGGGCCGGATCTGTTGAAAAACCCCGGTGTTGATGACATTGCAAATCGTACCATCAGTAAAGCATTTCACAGAAAATCGTTTGCTTCACTTCTTTTAGATCAAAGATTTTTAAGTGGAGTAGGCAACTATTTACGCACCGAAATTCTATTTGATGCAGGAATTCATCCATCACTTAAGCCAAAAGAGTTGAATGACGAACGCGTTGAAGAATTTGCGAAATCTGCAATTATTATAACTCAAAGAGCATATGAGACGGGTGGAATAACCGTTGATGAGCAATTACTTCATCAGCTGAAAAGCAATGGTGAGAAACGGAGATCTTACAGGCACTACCTGTTTGCCAGAGCAGGAAAAGCTTGCAGAATTTGTGGCAGTAAAATAAAGAAAGAGAAAATGTCGGGTCGGCGAATTTACATCTGTAACAGTTGCCAGACTGTAAAATAAAAAGTGCTCACTCCTGAAATAGAATGAGCACTTAAATTCAATGTCACTTACGATTCTTAAGGTCTACATAAGGACGTTCGTTTGCACCTACATAAACCTGTCTCGGACGAGAAATGGGTTCGTTATTGTCACGCATCTCTTTCCACTGTGCAATCCATCCGGGCAGACGCCCCATTGAGAACATCACGGTAAACATCTCGGTTGGGATTCCCATCGCTCGGTAGAGAATACCTGAATAGAAATCCACATTCGGATAGAGCTTACGATCCACAAAATAACTGTCGGATAGTGCTACCTCTTCAAGTGATTTTGCGATATCAAGAAGCGGATCGTCGATGCCTAAATCATCAAGTACTTCATCGCATACTTCTTTGATGATTTTGGCTCTCGGGTCAAAGTTTTTATAAACTCTGTGACCAAAACCCATCAGCCTGAAACTGCTCTCTTTGTCTTTTGCCTTCTCAACCATTTTTTTCACGTCTCCGCCTTCTGCCTGAATTTTCTCAAGCATTTCTATCACTTCCTGATTTGCTCCACCGTGCAGTGGTCCCCAGAGAGCACAAACACCGGATGAAATGGCGGCATACAGGCTTGCATGTGATGAACCGGCCATTCTTACTGTAGAAGTAGAACAGTTTTGTTCGTGATCTGCATGGAGAATTAAGAGTGTGTTCAATGCCTTCTCAATAACCGGATTCACTTCATAATCTTCAGTCGGAAGTGCAAACATCATATGAAGAAAATTACCGCAGTAACTCAATCGATTCTGCGGATACATAATCGGCAGTCCCATTGATTTTTTATATGACCAGGCCGAAATGGTAGCAATTTTAGCAATCAACCTTTTGACAGTGATATCAACCTCTTTAGGTGACAGGTCCGATTTCTGTGCTTCCGGATAAAAAGTTGAAAGAGCACTGATCATTGAGGCAAGGATACCCATGGGATGAGCCTTTGCGGGATAACCCTCGTAAAACTTCTTCATATCCTCATGTATAAGGGTGTGTCGGGTTACTCCATAGGTGAAATTCTCAAGCTCAGTCGCGTTTGGCAGATCGCCGTAAATAAGTAGATAGGCTACTTCAAGAAAAGAGGATTTTTCTGCAAGCTGTTCAATGGGATAACCCCTATAACGTAAAACTCCATTTTCGCCGTCTAAAAAAGTGATGGCACTTCGAGTAGACCCGGTACTCTTAAAACCGGAATCTGATGTAATTAACCCTGTTTCTGTTCTTAAATTTGAGATATCAATTGCACGTTCTCCTTCAGTACCTACAACGATATCCAGTTCATGAGTCTGGTCGTCAATTATAAGTTTCGCTTTATCCATAGATTTTATCTTTAAAATATGTGGCCGTTTTTAAGTTTTAGCTC
Source organism: Balneolaceae bacterium (assembly GCA_007117235.1). GTDB lineage: Bacteria > Bacteroidota > Rhodothermia > Balneolales > Balneolaceae > Rhodohalobacter. The sequence continues at coordinate 1,516 of SKGY01000129.1, read as the reverse complement.
CAATACATAACATAATAACATCGAGAGTCAGAAAAAAAGATAGGGGATCTCCCGATTAAATAATTGGTACAGTAATCTGATCGTTTTCTATATTATCACATCTAAACACAATAAATATATATCGATGGACAACTTTTACAAGCTTTTTCTAATTCCTGCTGCTCTACTTCTCTTAGTTGGTTGCGACACGAATAATCTAAACGTTGGTGAACCGAATGAGTATTTAGTATCAGACAGCTTTGTGAGAGAAATTACAGCTGATCAGTTAACAGCATTTTGGCAGTTTATTGGAGTTCCTGAAGTTCAGGATTTTCTTGATTATGATGTGAGAGTATATCGAATTGTGTATAACACAATAGATGGAAATGGAAATCCAATTGAGGCATCCGGGGCTATTTTAGTGCCAAATGGGATTGATAATCCGGGTCTGTTGTCTGTTCAACACGCTACAATTTTCTCAAACGATGAAGCACCGTCGGTTGATCGAAATAATCCCATTCAGGGAATAGTGAGCTCCACAACACGAAAGGCAATCTTTGCATCAGCCGGATACATCACATTTCTGCCGGACTATATTGGCTATGGTATTACAAATAATCAGCTCCACCCATACCAGCAAGAGCAGACATTAGCAACTGCAAGCAGGGATATGGTGCTTGCAGGATTGGAATTTGTTGCGGAAAATGACCTCGCAGACATAAATCAACCGGTTGATATGATTGGGTACTCAGAAGGTGCATACGCAACACTTGCTCTTGCAAAATTGATTGAAAACGGTCCACCAATAATTAATATAGGTCAGATCACAATGGGTGCTCCTATTTTTGACTTAACAGGCACGATGGATTACATCATCAACAATATTGATGATCAGTTTGAATGTGTTTCCTGTTACGCCTATTTCCTCTACACATATCATCAAATTTATGATCTGCCACGTCCGCTTGGTGACTATTTCAATGAGCCATATGCATCAATTATAGAAGATGGTCTGTTCAGCGGCGAGAACACATCTGCATTCGTAAGAAATCAGCTTCCAGAAAATCTTGTAGAACTATTTACAGAGGAGTTTATAGACAGATATCTGAATAATCAGGAACCCGAACTGTTAGCGGCTGTGGGCGAGAACGATATCTTCTACATTCCGCAGGCTCCGGTATTGCTTGTGCACGGTGATGCTGACGGTGTGGCACCGATTTTCAATAGTGACGACTTTGAAGCGAGGGCCATGAATCAGGGTAAAACTAATTTCACCTATATCCGTCCACAGGGAGTTACTCATGGCGGGGGATTTGTACCGTGGGGGTTGGAAACGATGCAGCTGCTTACCGGTCAGGGAAAATTGTTGGTGAAAAACTGATCTAAATACAAAATGTGGTTATAATTCATTTGAATACAAGAAGTAAAAAGAGGATATATTGAATAAAAAACAAAGGAGCTCATATGAATAAAAGTATGTTCCGGGAAATCCTTTACTGGGTTGTCATTCTTTTCTTTACTATTTTTGTTGCAAGTC
>SKGY01000176.1 GCA_007117235.1 Balneolaceae bacterium | reverse complement strand
GCTGAAACCACATATCTGGTTCAGGCTGCATATATGGCTGCTGAAGAAAATAGAACGATTGATCTCACTGATAAACATATCAAAGCCAAGTTACAGACTTATCAATCGCTCATTTCTCAGGGTAAGGGCGCTGAAGTACTTTTCAGCTAAACCCAATCTGATTTACTCAATCAAATCCAGAACATTCTGAAGAAGACCATCCAAGAGGTCTCTGTCGTAATAGGTTCCATGCATCATTACCCCTTCTATGTGGTCGTGAAAAGGAATGGCTTCGAGTGGATTTTCGGATAGCAAAATAAGATCAGCCCTGAAACCGGGTGCAACTTTACCGGTTTGATTCTCTTCACCAAGGTAGATTCCCACATTTACTGTACCTGTTTTAAGAGCCTCAAAAGGTGATAATCTTGCATTGACCAAAAGTTCAAGCTCCCGATGCGCAGAGTATCCGGGTGGATTAAAAATCTGAGGAGCATCAGCGCCGAGCAGCAAACCTGCTCCTTCATTATGCAGTGCAAGAGTCAATTTATCACGCAGCTCTAAAAATCGACGGGCTTTTTCTTCATCATAATCACTTCCTGATCTAAGCTGAGTTACAAAATTAATCCAGCCCTGACGTGTATTTTGTGGGATATACTCCATACCGGGCCAGTTATTCATCTCTTCCGGTGAATAATCAGGACTGAATACATTAACCATCAATGTGTTAGTAGGTACATTCCAAACCCCGGCTTCTCTCGTGATTCTTGCAGCTTCTTCAATCAGGGATTCATCGGCATCCCAGGCCAGATCGTAGCCAAAGTAAATAATGGAAGGATCTTCCCTGTCTTCAGGATTTCCGGCTAAAAACTCCATGTATCGATCCAGGTGATCTATGGAGCCCTGCCCTGCCTCAAGACTTCTTTCAAGGCCCACAGCGTGAGAAATATGCCCGGAAAATTCTATTCCTATTTGATTCGCTTCATCAGCCAGGGCATTGAACTGTTCGAGCGATAAACCCGGATGCAGTTTCAACAAATCATAACCTGCCTCATACTGCTCCCTAACACGTACTCTTACCTGATCGGAATCTGATACTGAATTCCCGCTAAACGAAGGACCTGATGTAAAGATTCTGGGACTGTCGATCAATCCGTTTTCTGCCAATTCCCGCATTTCAAGATGTGCCTGTTGACCCAGCATCCCTCTTATGGTTGTGATACCCTGACTTAGATAGAGCCCAAGTACAGCTTTGATATAGTCTTCACCCTGATTTGCTCCCGGTATATGTGCATGCATCTCAGCCAGGCCGGGCATTACAAATCGATTATTGCCCTGAAAAACAGTAGCACCATCCGGAATTTGTAACTCGTCTGAAGGCCCAACCCAGCTAATGATACCCTCCGGACTGATTACAACTGTTTGGTTTGATTGAATTTGTTCAGAATCCATACTCAGAACCTGAACATTATCTATAAATAGTGATCCCTCTTCAAACTGAGGGCCGCAAGCAACAACAAATAAAATGGCAAAGTGAAAAGCGAAAAATTTAAATAGAGACATAAGAGCGGTGTTTTGATTTAACTTTCTGTTCATAATCTAATCATTTTCACTTAAATCACAGATTAAGATAACAACCCTCATTTTAGTTAAATAACACACATTTTCTTAAATCACTTATATGAACTTAAACCTGTTTTTTGTATTTACAGAGCGAACTACTAATTCAATCGTTTTAAATGCGATATCTGGTACTGATTTTTATTCTAGTCTCTTGTAATTCAAAAGAGCAACATATACCGCCAACTACAGAGTCTGAATCTCTGAATACCATGTTAACATCTGCTTCTTATGATATCATAGATTTAGATGAAGTGAAGGTAGACACGCTTATCATAACTGATGAGATGATTATTTTTGAAGAACTTTACGTGGATGAAGATCTGGCTCTACCAAATCCATATAAAGTGAAAGTGTTTGGTGATTTTCTTGTATTCAATAGTTTTGGTTCATCACATGTAGTTGCAACAGATCGGCATACAGGTGAACCCCTTCAGAGGATTGGGAGATCCGGCAGAGGGCCGGGAGAGTTTAATAGTCCTTTTGAACTAAACACAGCCGGCGAATTTTTGTACATCTACAATAGTGAACTTAAAATGTACTCTCTGTTTGACACAGACTTAAACTATATTCGCAGTTTTTCCTTTTCGCCCATACAAGGCGCCATGTTCAGTAATCATGCTGAAATGAATGATCAATATTTACTGATTCTAAATCACGACGTCAGTAATATGCACTCTGAAGCAGGTTCCACCCAAATGTTAGAAGCTCGATTAATTAGTGATCCTGATTCGATTGTATTCAGATCTATGCCCAGGCTAATTCCAACCGGAATGCAGCCAAGTGCCTATAATAATGTTCTGTTTTCATTAAACGATCAAAACAGAATTGCTGCCGTGTATCCGGGTCTTCCCTTTCTCTTTCTGTTTGATAATTTCGAGCATACGCTTACTGTCAAGTTAGAAGCTGCATACATGGATTCTATTCAAAACCCATCTCTCAGTCCTTTTCCACCCCGTGGCAACCAGGGTGAACGAGTCAGTTCTTTATACAGAAAAATTCACTATTTACCTGACAACCGACTTCTTTTACATACAAACTCAGGGCTACATCTTTTTAAAGTTGAAGACAATGGGCGTGTGACACATAAAGCCAGATATCACATTGAAGGAGAAAGTGAAAGAGTCTACAATCTTACATCTATACGCAGTATAGATCACAATCCTGAAAATCCTAATGAGCTGTATGTAGTTGGTTGGGGAGAACCGGTGTACAGATTAATTTTGCCTTAAGTGGCCATCTTGGTTAATCCTTCTCAGTTGTATGCTCAGATTCATCATCTTCATCACCTAACCCGACTTTCTCTTTCGCCTTTTCAGATAGCTTGCTCACTCTCTTGGCCAGCCCGCTCCTCTCCTCACTTTTATCTCCGGTTGATCTCCCCAACAGGTAACCGTAGGGCTTGAGTGAATCAACTTCATCACAGATAATTTTCAGAATCGCTCCGAGAGGAATGAACAGAATCATACCTGCCAGACCCCAGATTTGAGCTCCAATGAATATGAGAAGTAGTGTAGCAAGAGCGTTCATACTTACCTGACTCCCAACAATAACAGGCGTAAAGAAGTTACTTTCAAAAAGCTGAATGACATAGAAACCCAAAAGAATGATTAATGGGTAGAGAAGGGAGTCCATTGTAATAAATGCATACAAGATTGGCAGGATCGATCCCATAATTGGTCCCACAAATGGAATCACATTCAGCATGGCGGCAAAAACTCCAAAGAATACAGCATGGTCCACACCGATCACCATCAGCATAACAGAGTTCAACACAGCAAGTATTGCAATAACAATCAATAAACCTGTTATATACTTTTGAACAAGAGTCTTAACCTTTTCGATGATGTTTTGAACTTTTTGCTCTTTGATGTTATCAGCACGTCCGAACACTTTCATCAAAAAGTTTTTTAGAATATCTCTGAAAAGGAGAATCAGAAACATATATACCGGCACTAGAAAGACGGCCGTCAAAACAGAAGCAGCGCCTGAAAGTCCGCGGGTTAATGATGTAGTGTTTTCCTGAACATATTCTATCACCTCATTCAAGACACGCTCAATGTTGATCTCCCCTTC